>NZ_JABEPH010000386.1:0-5279 GCF_013004495.1 Rhizobium sp. SEMIA 4085 | reverse complement strand
CCCACTTCGGCCACCATCGCCGGCGCCTGTACCGTTCGCGCGCCGACGCCGGGCACGAGCAGAAGCTGCTCAAAATCTTCCGGTCCGCGGTCAGCGGCGGCTGCAAGATTGCCATGCAGGCGCTTCATGTTGACGTCCTTTTCGCGGACGTCGTGATGGGCGGGCAAGATGAGATGCGGCAAAAGCGGCTGGTCGGGCTGCGGTGCGGGCTTTGCGATATCGCGTGCCAAAGCTGCCGCTTCGCGCAAAATACCGTCCGGACCGAGCGTTGTTAGAAGATCAAGCTGCCCGGTACGCGAACGCTCGGCACGCCTGTCGGCCAGATTGATGATATTGCCCTGCCTGCGGCCCTCGATTGCCGTATGCGGCGAATTGACGAAGCTCTCGAGACCTTCCGAGAGCCAGTGATAGCGCCGGGCCTGACGCTTGTCGCCATTCATGCCTTGCTGCACCACGACCCATTTGCCGTCATCCGTGACGATGAAGCCATGGAGATAGAGATCAAAGCCATCCTGAACGGCGGCGCTATCGACTTTTGCCACAAGCCTGCTCGCAGTCGCGAGCGCCCCGCCGTCGAAACCAACTCGATCACCGATCGCAACGAGTTCGCCCGGCGTCTTGCGCGAATGCGATCCGCGGCCACCGCAGACATGAAGGCCAAGTTCGCTTGAAAGCGGAGTTAGCCCGCGCTTGAGAGCGCCAAGCACGCTGGTGGTTATGCCTGATGAATGCCAATCCATGCCCATCACGGCACCGAAAGACTGGAACCAAAAGGGATGCGCGAGGCGCCGGAGCAGTTCATCCCGGCCATAATGGTGCACGACTGCTTCGGTGATCACTGCGCCGAGCTTCGTCATCCGCTCGCCGAGCCACTTCGGAACTCTGCCGCCATGCAATGGAAGATCAGCGCTGCCTGCTCGTTGTGCCATGCTGCGACTATAGCGCGGCCGACGGCGTGAAGGAATGTTTTCCTTGGAGACCATTCGGCGAATAAAAAACGCCGGTTGCGAGGCAACCGGCGCCCTTGGGAGGAAAGCCTAAGGCTTAGGCAGCAGCCGAAGCGAAGCCGGAGGTCGGGACTTCCGAAATCGTCTTCAGGACCTGCGAAGCGATCTGGTAAGGGCAGCCCTGCGAGTTCGGGCGGCGATCTTCCAGATAGCCCTTGTAGTCGTTCTTGACGAAGGAGTGCGGAACGCGGATCGACGCGCCGCGGTCGGCGACGCCATAGCTGAACTTGTTCCACGGGGCCGTCTCGTGCTTGCCGGTCAGGCGCAGGTGGTTGTCCGGACCGTAAACATCGATGTGAGCCTGCAGGTTCTTGTCAAACTGCGCCATGAGCGCTTCGAAGTAGGCCTTGCCGCCGACTTCGCGCATAAACTTGGTCGAGAAGTTGCAATGCATGCCCGAGCCGTTCCAGTCCGTGTCGCCGAGCGGCTTGCAGTGGAACTCGATGTCGATGCCGTACTTCTCGCAGAGGCGGAGAAGCAGGTAGCGAGCCATCCAGATCTGGTCGGCGGCGCGCTTGGAGCCCTTGCCGAAGATCTGGAATTCCCACTGGCCCTTGGCCACTTCGGCATTGATGCCTTCGTGGTTGATGCCAGCAGCCAAGCAGAGGTCGAGATGCTCTTCAACGATTTCGCGAGCAACGCTGCCGACGTTCTTGTAGCCGACACCGGTGTAGTACGGACCCTGCGGAGCCGGATAACCCTGCTCCGGGAAGCCGAGGGGACGGCCATTCTCGTAGAAGAAGTATTCCTGCTCGAAGCCGAACCAGGCGTCTTCATCATCGAGGATGGTTGCGCGGCTGTTCGACGGATGCGGCGTGACGCCATCGGGCATCATGACTTCGCACATGACGAGAGCGCCGTTGGTACGGGCCGGGTCCGGGTAGACGGCAACAGGCTTCAGCACGCAATCGGAGCTGCGGCCTTCGGCCTGCATCGTGGAGGAACCATCAAAGCCCCAGAGCGGAAGCTGCTCAAGAGCAGGAAATGCGTCAAATTCCTTAATCTGCGTTTTGCCGCGCAGGTTCGGCGTCGGTGTGTAACCGTCGAGCCAGATGTACTCGAGCTTATACTTTGTCATTGGCCAGTCTCTCAAACGTAAGGGTGTGAGCAAATTCCGAAGCGACCGCTAAGCGCGTGCTTGATCACCACCGGATGCCTAATACCAAGCACGTGGCGTGCCAGTTTCGAGTAGACATACGGGACTGCCATGAGACGCGCGGCGGGAATCAACCTCCAGACAATCGTCAACTTTCAACGAAAGCGAGGGTTTAGGACCATGGAACACATCCGCACGCAGGACGTTTTTTTGATCTACACATAACGCCTCAAAAAGATGCAGGCATTACGGGGCATTTCATTCGTTTTATCAAATGCTTATGAATCCCACAGTTATTGGCGTTTTTTTAGGCGATTTGCGCAAATCATGTGCACTCTGTTACTATAAGTGCCCGGGCAACCGGTGTGCGAAGAGAATGGAAGGCAATTCGATGCCAGCAAATGTCCATCGCGAAACCGCGAAGATCTATCAGTTCCCAGTAAAATTCCGCAGGTCGGACGAACGCTTTGGGGCCCGCCAGCCGCTCGACATCGATCCCGATGTCTGCGACGCCGCCTTCGATACCTGGTACCACGAAGACGCCATTCGCGAAGCCGAAGAAAAGCGAAAACCGCAAGCCTGAATATCCGACCGACCCGGCGGGGGAACAAGCGGCCGCGCGGTCAGTTTGTCTTTCATGGCAAGGAACGGCACCATCCGTATCGGCATATCCGGCTGGACCTATGCGCCGTGGCGCGGGGTATTTTACCCTGGAGGCCTGCCGCAGAAGCACGAATTGCATTTTGCCGCGCGCAGTTTTGCCTCCATTGAAATCAACGGCACGTTTTACGGATTGCAAAAGCCTGACGCCTTTGCGCGTTGGCGGGAGGCGACACCGGACGGCTTTGTCTTCGCCGTTAAAGGTTCACGCTACATCACGCATTTGAAGCGGCTTCGCGACGTCGAGACGCCGCTTGCCAATTTCATGGCGTCCGGCCTCCTGCGGCTGGGGCCAAAGCTCGGCCCCATTCTTTGGCAGTTTCCGCCGACCATGAAATTCGACGCAGAACTTTTCGCGCGATTTCTGGCAATGCTGCCGAAAGATACGGATGACGCGGCAAAGCTTGCAAAGCGCCATGATGACCGGCTGAACGGCCGTGACTGGCTGGAAAGCGATGTGCAGCAGCCGCTTCGTCACGCGCTGGAAATTCGCCACGACAGTTTTTGCGCCAAGGAATTCATCGAACTGCTGCGAAAACATCACGTGGGGCTCGTCTGCGCCGACACGGTCGAGTGGCCGCGCCTGATGGATGTCACTGCCGACTTCGTCTATTGCCGTCTTCATGGATCCGAGGAGCTTTATGTCAGCGGATACGACGATGCGGCGCTCGATGCATGGGCCAAACGTATCGCGGCATGGGCGCGCGGACACGAGCCGGAAGATGCCCATCGCGTACTGCCGCCGCTCAAGACGTCAGCCAAAGGCCGTGACGTCTTCGTCTATTTCGACAACGACGTGAAGGTTCGCGCGCCGACAGATGCACGCTCGCTTGCCCAAAGGCTTGGCGTTGCCACGCCATTCGAGGAGGCGGCCATGTCAGCAAAACCACGCAGAAAAGGCCGGCGGAGCGAAAAGGAGGAGGCGAGGCCGCACTGGCCCTCCCCGTAACCTTCGTCAGACGAGAACCGTCTGCTCAGTGCGGTCCTCCGCGCCGAAGAATTTGAGGTAACGCTCGACCTCTTTCGGGTCTCCGGTTGCCTTATGAGGATTGTCGGAGAGCTTGACCGCGGGGCGGCCGTTTGCCTCGCTGACCTTGCAGACGATCGAGATTGGGTTGAGGCCGGAAATTTCAGTCGGGGCGCAGCCCGCAAAATCGTTGGTCAGGTTGGTGCCCCAGCCGAAGCTCATGCGAACACGGCCCTCGAAATGCTTGTAGGTGTCGATGATCGCGTCAACATCGAGTCCATCCGAGAAAATCAGCAGCTTCTGGCGCGGATCGCGGCCCATTTTCTTCCACCACTCGATGATCTTCTCGCCGCCCTCGATCGGCGGGGCACTGTCCGGACGGAAGCCGGTCCAATCAGCGACCCACTCGGGCGCGTCACGCAGGAAGGCTGCGGTACCGAAGGCATCCGGCAGGACGATCAAGAGGTTGCCGCCGTAAAGCCTGTTCCAGTCCCGCAGGATCTTGTAGGGCGCGTTGCGCAACTCCTCGTCGGTGTCTGCAAGTGCGGCGGCCACCATCGGCAGCTCGTGGGCGTTCGTTCCTACCGCTTCCAAATCGGAATCCATAGCGAGCAATACATTGCTTGTGCCAGTGAAAGCGGGGCCAATACCTTCCTTCAGCGCCTCAACGCACCAGCGTTGCCACAGAAAGCTGTGGCGGCGGCGTGTGCCGAAATCGGAGATACGCAGGCCAGGCAATTCGCGCAGCCGCTCTACCTTTGCCCACATCTTGGCTTTGGCACGCGCATAAAGCACATCGAGCGTGAAGGGTCCGAGCGCCTTCATCGCCGAGCGCGAGCGCATCTCGTTGATAATCGCAAGCGCCGGGATTTCCCACATCGTCGTCTCTTTCCACGAGCCATGGAAATCGAGCACGTACTGGCCGTCCTTCTTCGACAGCTCGTATTCCGGCAGCTGGAAATGAGAAAGCCAGGCGAGGAACTCCGGCTCGAAAATCTGCGCACGGCCATAAAAACTGTTACCGGCGAGCCAGATCATCTCCTTCTTGGAGAGCCGCAGCGTGCGGGCATGATCGAGCTGAGCGCGCAGTTCCCCCTCGTCGATCTCCTCGGCGAGACGGACGCGCTTGGTGCGGTTGATGAGCGTGAATGTGGTGCTGACATCCGGATAAAGCTTCCAGATCATTTGCAGCATCAAAAGCTTGTAGAAGTCCGTATCGATGAGGCTACGGACGATGGGATCAAGCTTCCAGGCGTGATTGTAAACGCGCCGTGCAATATCTGTCTTGGCCATGCTCCATCCCGTCCCAATCCAGTCGGGTGCCGCAAAAGGCCAGCACACGACGACCGGCTCGTGCGCCTTCTTATCGAAAAATCAGCAGGTAATGTCCAGCGCAAATAAAAGCCCCGCCGCAGCCAGGCGGCAGGGCCTCTTTCGATGATCGCCCTGGACTCAAGCCTATTGCGCCGGCTGAGACGGGCGTGGTGGTGCAGGCGCGCCGGGCTCGGCGTCTGCGGCCCGCCGGGGGGGGGTGGGGGGTGCCGGGGGG
>NZ_JABEPH010000385.1:0-5346 GCF_013004495.1 Rhizobium sp. SEMIA 4085 | reverse complement strand
AAGCTGCAAGACCGACGCGCGCACTCAGCATCAGCGACACGGCGCTCGGCGCCATCCACACCGGCGGCATGTACAGCATGCCGGTCACCTGCCGCGCCTGGCCAAAACCGTAGATCAGCAGGATCAGCGAAAGAAGGCTTGCGATCGAATAGGCGATCTTCCAGCCGTTCTCACCGAGGCTTGCGATCATCGATTGGCGGAAACCGGGTGCAACCACCCGCACCAGATGGATACCGAGGAAGAGTATGATGCCGATGATAAGCAAGGCCATGGCGCGCGTCTCCTGTCCGTTTCCCGAGGCTTAACCGCAGCCGCAGGAAAATGCCAGCGGCACCGCAGCTTTGCCGCAATTCTGTAACAGGAAAGCCGCAAACAAATTTTCGCGGTGCCCATGTTTCGTTTCATTTTCCCTGCCTGCCTCGCCTTTTCCTTTGTCACCTCCCTTCCCGCCCAGGCAGCCGACCAGCCGCCGAAACAGTTGGTGATCGTGTCCTTCGATGGCGCCCATGACAACGCGCTGTGGCAGAAGAGCCGCGAGATGGCAGCAAGGAATGGCGCACACTTCACCTATTTTCTCTCCTGCACGTTCCTGATGAATCAGGCTGCGAAGAAAGCCTACCAAGCCCCTCATCAAAAACGCGGAAAGTCCAATGTCGGCTTTGCCCAAAGCGACGACGAAATCCGCGAGCGGCTCGGCAATATCTGGCATGCGCATCTCGAAGGCCACGATATTTCGAGCCACGCCTGTGGCCATTTCGACGGCCGCAATTGGAGCGAGGCCGATTGGTCCGCCGAATACTCGACCTTCGAGGCGACGCTGAAGAACGCCTGGAAAAGCGTCGACCTCAAAGAGCCGCAAGGTTGGCAGGATCTGGTCGAGCACGGCATCAAGGGTTTTCGCGCACCTTATCTTTCGGCGACGGCGGGCGGCGACATGATCGCTGCGCAGAAGAAGGCGGGCTTTTCCTATGACGCCAGCCTCGTCACCAAGGGTCCGGCCATGCCCGTCGCCGAAGACGGCATCATCCGCTTCGGCCTGCCGCTGATTCCCGAAGGTCCGAAGGAAAAGCCGGTTATCGGCATGGACTACAACCTCTTCATCCGCCACTCCAAGGGCGAAGAAGACAAGACCGACAGCAAGGTCTTCGAAGAGCGCGCCCACGCGGCTTTCAAAGACGCATTCGACAAGCAATATGCCGGAGACCGCATTCCCCTCCAGCTCGGGTTCCACTTCGTGGAAATGAATGGCGGCGCCTATTGGCGCGCGCTCGACCGCCTGGTGAGCGACGTCTGCCGCCGAACGGATGTCGCCTGCGTCAGCTACGCGGAAGCGATCCCGATGATCGAGGCGCGCGGGAAATTGCAGGAACAGGAAACCTCGGGGCTTTGAGCGCCGCCTTTGTGCGCCCTTTGAAACTCCTGCCGGGCCGGGCCCGCATCCGCCCTTCGAGCATCTTCTCCCCGCTGGGCAGAAGAGCAAAGCGACGCGCCCTGTTATTGCTGCGCCCAGCATTCATCAGCGACACCGCCACCCTCCATCGTTCGAGTGACTCAAACGTCACCACGAGTACCGGAAGGCGGATGAGGAGTTGCCGAAAACGGGACGCTCCAGCTTAGCGCAACCCAAGTCTTAGCCGTCCGGTTGGACGACGCCCTCACGATCGAGATAGCGCTGATCGATCTCCGGCAACGGTTCGTCGTCGATCGCCGCCTCGAAGGCCTTGAGGCGCTTGTGGATCGACAGAAGCTCGATGATCGTCGTCCAGGAATTGACGAGATACTGGAAGGAGTTGCTGACCTGGCCGAAGGCAGTCAGGATCTGCTGATAGATACCATAGGTGATCTTTCCCGCCACGATCGTCGGCACCAGCATGAAGGTCACGAACAGCGCGTCGGCCTGCAGATAGAAGTAGCGGGCAACATTGAAATAGAGATAGTGGAAATACATCCGAAAATAGTTGCGGCGGACGTTCGCAAACAGCTCGTTGACCGTCGGCGGCTGGGCCCGGTCGGCATAATCTTCGCCGTAAACAAGTTCCTTGCGGTAAGCAGCTTCCACGCGCTGGTTGCGGAAGTTCAATCCCGGCAGCTTGATACCGGCAACGGCGAGAAGCACCGTTCCGAACGCGGACCAGAAGAGCGCCAGCCAGAACAGCGTATGCCCGATTTCACCGACGATCGGCAGTTCGGAGACGTAACTTGAAAGGGCAAACAGGATCGGCAGGAATACGATGAGCGTCATCACCGAATTGATCAGGTTGATGCCAAGGCCTTCAAGAATGCTCGAGAAACGCATCGTATCTTCCTGAACACGCTGCGCAGCACCCTCGATATGACGAAGCTTCTCCCACTTGGACATGTAGAAATCATTCATGGCCGTTCGCCAGCGAAACACATAATGACTGGTGAAGAAGTCGGTGATGATTGAAACGAACATGCTGAGAAACGCGATCTGCGCAAAGATCAGCATAAGGCTATAGAAGTCCCAGACGGTGACTGGGGCCGTTTTCGCCAGCGCATTCTGCAACGTATCACCAAACGGACGGCGCCAGTTGTTGATGGCAACGGAAATCTGAACCCCGAAATATGTCGCCATGATAATGAGCGCAGAACCCCAAACGGACCAGATCCTCCAAGGATGGTCTTTCGCTCGCAGGTGCCAAAAACCGCAGAAGAGACCAACGCATATCAGGAAGAAGGCATAAAAAAACAGATTGTCGGGCAAGAGGAAAAAGTCGAGTCCGATTGGAGGCTCCTGCCCCTCGGGAAGCGGCCCGAAACCAAGAGAAAGTCCCGTCGATTCTCCGACGCCATACCACACGGCGATACAGATAAGTGCCCAGATGGCTACTGACGGGAAGAAGAGTTTCGGCTGCGGGAAGAAGGAATGGAACACGAGCAGTCGCTTTCCTGAACTGGAATCTTGGGAGTATCAGCTAACTGATTGTGCCGGAAACTATGGCAGTTCGAAGAAGGCAGCAATGGGTTCGGCCCATTGTTACGCATTTGTAACGGCTTATCCCAATCTCTTGATGACGGGAAGCACGAGGGCGGCGCACAGGATGAGGGCTGCGGCAGCTATAAAGGTCGGCATGGTGAAGCTGCCGGTCTGCTCGGCAATCCAGCCGGCAACGATGGGGCCGATGATCTGGCCGAGACCGAAGGCAGCGGTCATTGTCGCGAAGATGCGGCGCGCGCTTTGCGGAGCCAGCTTGCGGCCGATCTGCAGCCCGTAGGCGGTGATGGCGAGGAAGGGGGCGCCGAAGAGAGCGCCGCCGATCAGCGGCGCAATCGAATGCGGCAAAAGCACGGTCGCGAGACCCCCGACCGCCTCCATCAGCAAGGCGGCTACATAGACCCAGCCGAGGCCAAGCAGATATACCATCGGCCGCCATGCAAAAAGCGCAACGGCTGCCGTGAGCCCAGCGATGAACCAGCAGAGGAATTCGACCGTCTGCCCCGCCGCGTCCATGCGCGCGATTGTGACGAGGAAGGTCGCGGTGATCACGTAGCCGAAACCGAAGATGCCATAGGAAAGCGTGAGCAGAGCCACCGGCGGCCTCCAGACGATCGGCGGCTCCATGCCGGCATTGCCTGAGCGTACCGGCGCCGATGGCAGCAAAAGCCAGACGGCGGAAAAGCTGATTGCCGAAAAGATCGCACCGCCGATCCAGTCGGCTCGCCAGCCGGAGGCGCCGGCAAAGATGAGACCGATCAGCATCACCATGACCGAAGAGAGAGCAATGCCAGCACCCGGGCCGCCGAAATGCGCCGCCTGAACGTGATCGTTGCCCGCCGCAGCGCCATGACTCAAGACGATCGACGAGGTGAAGATCATCGCAAATGCGCTTGCCAATCCGGCCAGAAAACGGATGGTCGCGAAAACCGGAACGGAATTCGTGGCGGCCATGGCGGCAAGCAGTAGCGCGTTGGCCAGAAGCGCCGAGAGCGCGACCTTGCGTTCATGGCCAGCGACCCAGCTGTAAGTGGCAAGCACGGCGCCCGCGAGATAGCCTGCGAAATTGGCAGAAGCGATGAAGCCTGCATCGGCCGCCGAAAGCGGCACGCCGCTCATCATCCCGGGCAGGATCGGCGTATAGGAAAACCGCCCGAAGCCCATGGCGGCCGACATCGCGATCATGCCGGCAAGCGCCGGCCGGAAGAGGTTCACTGGTTCGGTATCGCTACGCACTAACATGCTTGGCTTTATCGCGCTGCACAATGGCAGAGACAAACGAGAAAATCTGATCGATCGATCAATTTCACAAATCCTCGGCGTCACTTGAAATGACATATCTTACGATATATGTTTTACGATATAGTGAACGATACATCGAATGACAAAGGAACGAACCATGAGAGGTTTCAGAGGTAGCGGCATGTTCGGCGAAGCGATGCGGATGGGAATGGGCCGCAAGTTTTCGGCTGGTGATCTTCAACTGGTGCTGCTGGCGTTGCTCGACGAGCGACCACGTCATGGCTACGAGCTGATCAAGACCCTGGAGGAGCGCTCGGGCGGCTTTTACGTTCCAAGCCCGGGCGTCATCTATCCGGCGCTGACCTATCTCGAAGAGACGGAACTGGCGGAAGTCCAGATCGAAGGTGCCAAGAAGCTCTACAAGATCACCGAACGCGGCAGGCAAAAGGTCGAGGAGAATCGCGCCATGATCCAGCACACGCTGAACAAGCTCGAGCGCATCGGCGAGAAGATGGCTTTCGTCAACCGCATGTTCGATCCGGATCACCACGGCCGCCACCGCGACGCCGAGGACGAGGAGGATCTGATGCGCGACAACGGCGACATTCGCGCCGCCCGCACACTGCTTCGCGCCGCACTGAGGATGCGTTACCCGTGGTCGAAAGCCGAAGCCACCCGCATCGCCGGCATCCTGGAACGCGCCGCCACGGAAATTCTGCAAGGTGGCAAGCCGGAGGCGAAGGGGTAAGGCCGGCTTCCCCACAGGCGAGAGGTTGCCAAATCTTGTGCTTGGCCACCAGCCAAGATTTAGAGTTCGCTGGTTAAGGTGAAACTACCTCGCGAGAAATCGCCGCTAAACCCCGCCATCCGGCAGCGTCAAAATCAGCGGACCGTTCCGGGTCGCTACCACAGTGTGCTCGAACTGCACGGTCGGGGCTTGCGGGTCGGCGTAGAGCGTCCAGGCATCGTCGCCGCCTTCGGCCCATGTCGCGCCGAGCGACAAGAAAGGCTCGACGGTAAAAACGAGCCCTTCGGTCATCATCCGCTTTTCGGAAGGATCGGGCCAGGTAGAAAGCTCGGCCGGCTCCTCGTGCAGCTGGCGCTTCTACACATCTCCTGACCCATGCGCCACCTGCACATCTCGCTAG
>NZ_JABEPH010000384.1:0-5368 GCF_013004495.1 Rhizobium sp. SEMIA 4085 | reverse complement strand
TTGCGGCCGGCTTTCCAGAGACGCCAGATGATCTGGAAAGCCGTGTAGGTCTTGCCCGTCCCCGTCGCCATGACCAGCAGTACGCGATCCTGCCCCTTGGCGATTGCCTCGATTGCCGCATTGATCGCGTTGACCTGATAGTAACGCGGGGCCTTGCCGCTGCCATCGTCGTAATAATCCTGCAGGACCAGCGCTTCTGCGGAACTGTCCAGTCCCTTCCATGCGCTGTAAAGACGCCACAGCTCTTCCGGTGACGGAAACTGGTCGAGCAGGAGATTTTCTTCCTTCTGTCCGCGTAGGCCCGTGCGATCGTGAAAGACAAAGCCATCGCCATTTGAGGAAAATACGAAGGGGATAGCCAGCGTTTCCGCATAGTCCAGTCCCTGTTGCAGCCCGTCGCCGACCGCGTGCTTATTATCCTTCGCCTCGATAAGGGCAATTGGGATGTTGGGCTTGTAGTAGAGAACGACGTCCGCTTTCTTCGCGGTTCCTCGGGCGACGAGTTTGCCGCGCACGGTGATGCGCCCCTTGGTGAAGAACACCTCCTCGCGGACCTGCAGCATCGTGTCCCAACCGGCGTGCTTGACGGCAGGCAGGATGAACTTCGTGCAGATATCGCGTTCCGTCAAAGAGCGCTTGTCCATAAAATGCGTTTCCCCGGCAGTCCATTCGTCAAGCAATATGAATAGTGTTCCGCGTCGTGTTGCAACCCTGAGCTAATCAGACTTCACCAGCAGTTAATGTCCCCAGTTGCGGCAGGCCCGAGGTTAGCATGGCCGGCAAGGCAGCGCGGCAATACGCGCGTGTACTTGATCGATGTTGTCAAGAAGCTGCTGACGACCCCACAAATTGCTAAAGGCGGCGCGAATGAGGACATTGACATGGGTGCCTGCGTGAAGCTCTATTCTAACGCGTCGATCTCATCTGCGCGGCCGGCACGGGTAGAATGTGGTGCAAGAAATCAACCGCATCGGGAACGGCTTGGAGGGTTGGGAGCTAAGATCGCGGAGGAGCCGTGTCTCGGGGAAAGAAAAGAAGGCGTAACTCAAAATCATTGTCGACGAAGAGAGTCGGCTTGCAGATGTCGCCCGAGAAGGCATTAGCAATTCGAGTCAGAAGGGTGCTCACCAAGAAAATTACCGCGCAAAAGGTTCCTAGTCTGTTGGTGCCACCTTCTGATATCAGTAAACAGATACTGGTATTCAAGGAAGGTAAATTCCATCACCTGATCGACAATTTCCTTGTTTTCAGAATGCCGGACAACGCGTTAGGAGTATCGATCCGCAAGGCGGTTTATTCGATCCGGTATTCAGGCGAATATCTCTACATTGATATCTCGGCTGAGCGTATTTCCAAGAGGGAATGCTTAACTGTCGCTCGTACGGCAATCGGTGCCGAGCGCATCCGCATTACTCCATCGCCACCCATCCACTTGTTAGCGCAAGAATTTGCCGAAAACGCACACGGTTTCAAGCTGCGAAAGCTTGCTTCTGAAAACAGACCGCACCCGACGAAATTGGGAAGTGGCAAAGCTCCCGCTAAAACCCGAGGCATGACTTACACGGAACGCTGGTTGAGGCAGTTGAATTTGGCATTCAATCAAACGGCAACAGAACAAGTCCGAAAAAAAGCGCTTGTCCAGCTGGCAAAAATTGAGTCAGAACTGCTCTCCCTTAGTGAAGAATATTTCAAATGGCCCTCAACGGAAGCTCTGAATGGTAGTGGAAGCTTGAACTCATTTGACGCTCCGAAAGACGGAATTCTATCCTTTTTCGGATACCAAGTGGGTCGGGGAAGTGTCCTTACTTCTTCGACGAGGTACGCGATCCTCGACCGGGTATTCACGCTCGTATTGCCTCCTATCCTGCCAAGTTGGCATATGGATTCATGGGGAACACCGGAATCCAGCCGACGGCTACGCAAGATGGCGGAGACAATTGCTGCGCTGGCGCGAAACGCCAAGCACCGGCGAAGTCCTTCATATGATCAGGCCGTCGGTGATTGGGAACAGGACCTGCAACGTCTTCATGACACGCACTACGTCGGTCGCTTTGATTTCGGTTGGCCCGTAACACATACAGTTTGATTGTTCTCTAAAATGACGTGCCCGAAAAGCCCCACCTTAACGCACTCGGCGGCCTCGAAAGCCTGGCGAGCCTCGGCAAGTGCTTTGTGATACGTGCTGTTGTCACGCTTTGGGTTCTCGGCACCGCCTTTAAAAGGGCAGTGAATTCCTGGTTGTTTTCAGCCAATTGTTCACTCCGTTTCTATACGTCGGTACCTCGCTCGGCCATTCAGTGTGCCTCAGTTCAAGCGTTCGATGACTTCGCAGATGCGCTCCAGATAGAGCCGCTTCTCGACCGCATCCGTTCCGGACCTTAGGTATTGCGGCACCTTGTGAAACCATTCTGCAGGGTCAATGACACGCTGTTTGATGAATGTCTCGATCAGACCGTCGCGAAGGATCGAACGGTGCGGTTCCCATTCATCCATTCGAGCCTTTATCTCAGTATCTCGGAAGGCTCTTAACGCGCGGACCGCTTCCTGTTCGGATAGCGAACGATCGCTGTTTAGCAGCTCAAGACCATCATCGGCCCGATCGAGAAGTGCACCGAAATCCAACTGCGAAATGGGTTCTATTGGCTTCGCCGGTGCCGCGACGGGCACGTCCGCAAGAAGCTCCGCAGGTTCGAGAGCCTCGGGCTCATCGACGGTTTGGGCGACCGAAACGGTATAAGTGCCGTGCAGGCGGTAATCCTGGTAGATGGAGGGGGTCTGTCTCCGGATCGCTTCCAGTCGGGTGACGAGTTTGTCTGTCTCGCGATCCGGATTATCGAACCAGTCCGTTGACCATACACGAACAATCTTCCATCCAAGCCCGCCGAGAACCTCCTCGCGCAGACGGTCGCGATCTCGCGCGCTCTTGCTGGAATGGTACCGGGCACCGTCACACTCGACACCGGCCAGAAAAGATTCTGGCGCGTCCGGATTGCGCACACCGATGTCGATCTTGTAGCCAGTCACACCCACCTGCAGGTCGACATGATAACCGCGCAGACGCAGACGTTTCGCAACCTCGACTTCAAAGTCGCTATCGGCATCCTGACTGATGCTTTCGATCGCGCTCTTACCCCGGGATTCCGCATATTCAAGGTAGCGTTTCAGAACATGGACGCCCTCTTTGCTCGTTTCCGTTGGTTTGACGTCTTCCGAACCGAATGAGGTGAACAGCGCGATCCTGATGCGCGCACGCGAGAACAGCACATTCAGGCGGCGATGGCCCTGATTTGTGTTGATAGGACCAAATCGTTGTCTTGGTCTCGTCTGCCCGGGCTCTGGCCCGTAGGTCATCGAAATGAAGATGAAATCGCGCTCATCGCCCTGAACATTCTCCAAGTTCTTCACGAACAGAGGTTCGCCCTTGCGCTCAGCCTTCAGCATGAACTCATCGACCAGTTCATCATTGGCTGCCAGACGCCGCAGGGTCTCGGAAATCAGATCGCGCTGATCGGTATTGACCGCCACGATCCCGAGGGTTGGCATGGACTCCTCGTCCGAACGCGCGAAATGCCGCATAAATTCAATGGCTTCTTCAGAAATCCGCTCGGCTTCGGTCAGGTTCCGCCGCGCCTGGTAAGTGCCATTGGCCCGAAGCAAGTCAACCGAAAACGCCCCGGGCTTCGCAGCCGGGAACGTGATCAGACTGCTTTCGTAAAAGTTCTCGTTCGAGAACCGAATAAGGCTCTCGCAGCGGCTGCGGTAGTGCCACTTCAGGCGGCGGACTTCGTTGAAGACCTTCTGGCAACGCTCAAGTATCGATTCGTCATCAATCTGATCCTCCTCGTCGTCGTCCACGGTTGCCGAGCTATCCGACCTTTCAAAGAAACTGGTCGGGGGAAGCTGCTTGAGATCGGCGCAGTTCCGAACACACTCTCTCCCGCAGAGCTTCCTTTTTTGAGCACTGTTTGATAGGGCGTGCTGTCTAGGTAGTATTCCACCTTCGAGCATGATGGAGCCGAGCTGCTGACGAGTATTTCGGCCGCATAACTCCCCTTGCTGCCCGAAGTGCTTTGGACCCGAATTCGGGCTTTACAGGAACCAACGCGCTTGTCGAAGTTACAGTCGCCAGCGGATTTGCTTGCTTGGTCAGTTTCCTTCGGAACCTTACCATCCATTTCGGCGGTGCAGGCCCACACTCGCTCCATCCATGTGATGTCGGTATAAGGCCCAAACTGGCTTTCGATCTGATTGTAGCAGATGTCGTAGTTATCCGCCCGGGCCGATGTGCTCGCGAGAGGCGTGGCTGCGACAGCCATCCCGATCAGAAACCTGTAAACCGTCTTAATCATGTTCGTCCATCCTCTCGTATAATGCTCGGTCTGTCGGCGGCCCAGCTTGGCACGCAACTCTAAACCGGAGACCGATCTTCGAAAGGAGACTACCGGTGCCAGTGTTTCAGTCATCACACAAATGGAGCAGAGGCTGACTGTAGGAGAGAAGAGTGGTTTGCGACCACTTCGGCCGTGCCCAAAATGTCGGCGGTAGGTACTCGCCTTTGCATCGGTTCCAACGAACGGCGTTGAAGTGGTGATGCCCACATCGCCAGACGGATTAATCGGCGGCGGCCGCAATCAAGGTAGGGTGGCCCCCTAGCCTCTTTTCGACGCTTCCCCTCGCGATATCGGCTCGAGCTTTAAGAGCGCACTCGATGAAGGAGTCGATGTCAGCATGTGAATGATCTGACATCACCTGGAGTCGCCAGCGCGATTGATTTTTAGCGACCGCAGGTGACTCGACAAGATTCACAGCTGCCCCGTTTGTAATCATAAATGATGTCATTGTTCGCGCAGCACTACAATCTCCCACTACAACCGGCACGATGGCGCTCGGTTCGCCAAGCGCCACAAAGCTGTGACGCTTCAACTGCGTCCGAAGATAATCAATGTTGTCGCGAAGTTTGAGGCGGCGGTGCTGACCTTCATCGCTCTCAACGATCCGAAACGCCTCCAGTATCACGGCGGCCTGGATGGGCGTCATCGCGTTTGTGAACGTCTGGGGACCGCAGCAGGCGCGAACGGCGGTGCGAAAGCCGTCAAATTGGGTGGCAACGAAGCCCCCGATCGACGCAAAGGTTTTGGAAAAGGTGCCAAGCAGGACATCAACCTTTCCCACCATATCCTGAAGTTCGAGAATGCCCCTTCCAGTTGGCCCGATGCAGCCAAGATCGTGTGCGCAGTCAACCAGAAGAACTGCGTTGTAAGCGGAACAGATTGCTTGGAGTTCTTTTATGTCAGGGCTATCGCTGTCCATTGAAAACAGCGTCTCCGTAACAACCAGGATTCCCGACGACGGCTCACTAGTCCTGATC
>NZ_JABEPH010000383.1:0-5391 GCF_013004495.1 Rhizobium sp. SEMIA 4085 | reverse complement strand
TGGCAAGGTGGGTGGCAACCAGGTCGCCGACGCGGAGACTGCGCTGGGCGAAGGCATTCCCGCTCATGCCCGCCCGCCGCTCAGTTGGTCGCTGAAGATGGGCGGCGTGTTTCTGGTCCTGTGGCTGACGCCGGTTCTGGCTTTGCTGGCGGTTTTCGGCCCAGGCAATGTCTTCAGCGACATCGCCGTGTTCTTCTCGAAAATGGCCGTGGTGACCTTTGGCGGCGCCTACGCCGTCCTCGCCTATGTGGCGCAGCAGGCCGTCGACACCTATCGCTGGCTGAAGCCGGGGGAGATGCTCGACGGCCTCGGCATGGCGGAAACGACGCCAGGCCCGCTGATCATGGTCACTCAGTTCGTCGGATTCATGGGTGCGTATCGCGCGCCGGGGACGCTCAACCCGCTCCTGGCCGGCACGCTCGGCGGCCTTCTCACCACCTGGGTCACCTTCACACCCTGCTTCCTCTGGATATTTCTCGGCGCGCCATACATCGAGACGCTGCGCAGCAATAGGGCTCTGTCGGCGGCGCTGGGGGCGATCACGGCGGCGGTGGTGGGCGTGATCCTGAACCTCGCCGTGTGGTTCGCACTTCATGTCCTGTTTGGGGAACTGCATCAGGTTCGCGGGTTCGGCATGACGGTCGATGTGCCTGTGCTCAGTTCGGTCAACATGGCCTCGTTGGTCCTGACCCTGGGTGCCTTGCTCGCGGTGTTCCGCTTCAAGATCGGCATGATACCCGTGCTTGCGGCGTGTTCGATCCTGGGCATGCTTTTTGGAGTCGCGACGGGATCGGTCTGATGTCCACCGCAACGATGGTACGGGAAGGAGGCATGTTTGGGGTCCAACGAATGCCGTTTTGTCCGAACAAATAGAAAAGAGCGGCAGACACTCCTGCCTGCCGGTGCCCAGCCCACAGCAGCCTACCTGCTGACGTCGAGAGGGCTGCGGGCGTTCGGCGATGGACTTGTCAGCCTCCTGCTTCCAGCCTATCTGGCCGTTCTCGGTTTCAACGCGTTCGAAATCGGCGTCCTCGCGACGGCGACGCTCGCCGGTTCGGCGGCGCTCACCTTGACTGTCGGCATTGTCGCGCACCATTTCTCCCGCCGCACCCTGTTGATCGCAGCGGCCGTCCTGATGATGGCGACCGGCGTCGCTTTTGCCCTTGTCCAGGACTTCTGGCCGTTGCTTCTCATCGCATTCGTCGGGACGCTGAACCCGTCCTCCGGCGACGTGAGCGTGTTTTTGCCTTTAGAACACGCGCAACTCGCCCACAGCGTTACCGACCGTGATCGCACGGCGCTGTTCGCTCGATACAGCCTTATCGGCTCGCTTGCCGGCGCCGTTGGCGCGCTCGCCGCCGGAGCCCCCGATATTCTCGGCGAAGCTATCGGCCTGGACATCAAAGGGGCCCTGCAGGCAGCTTTCCTGCTCTATGCGTCGCTTGGGCTCGCTACGCTGTTCCTCTATCGTCGGCTGCCGGTCGAACCGTTTGATGCAACTGCGGCACCGGCGGAACCCTTGGGAAAATCCAGAACCATCGTCCTGACGCTTGCCGCACTGTTCAGCCTCGATGCCTTCGCCGGTGGTCTCATCGTGCAGTCGCTGCTGGCGCTGTGGCTCTACCAACGCTTCGATCTATCGCTCGCTGCGACTGGAGCCATCTTCTTCTGGACGGGCGTCCTTTCGTCCGGATCGTATCTTATAGCCGTGCGCATTTCCAAGCGAATCGGGCTTGTCAACACGATGGTGTTCACGCACCTGCCCTCGAGCCTGTGCCTTATACTCGTTCCCTTCATGCCGCACCTTGCTCAGGCCATTGGGCTCCTGTTGATCAGGAGCGCCCTGTCGCAGATGGACGTTCCGACCCGCACCTCCTACGTCATGGCGATCGTCGCCCCCGGCGAACGGGCGGCGGCGGCAAGCGTCACGGCCGTTCCACGGAGCCTGGCCGCGGCGTCGGGTCCCCTTCTTGCAGGCTGGCTGATGTCTATTTCCAGTTTCGGCTGGCCCCTCGTCGCCGCAGCGGCGCTGAAGATCGTCTATGACGTCCTGCTGCTCTTCATGTTCCGGAAGCATCGTCCGCCTGAGGAGCGCTGACTACGTCGATCGCTTCAAACGTTCCATGAGCCCTGCCAAGGACGCGCGCCGTCGTTTACGCGGTACTGCGAGCGCCCAGAGGCGATCGGCGAAACGCAAGCTGGTGGCAGTCTGCCCGAATCCAACGCGAGTGCAGGATTATTTGGACGACACTTTTGCCACGACCCCGTCGTTGATGGCCCCATTGAAGGAAGGCACCCGAACATCGTTCGGGTGCCTTCTTGCAATCACTCTTGAAGGGACGGTTCGCGATTTCGCTGGCGAGCTTCGGTGACGCCGCTGCCGGCAGTCGCCGCTTCCACTCGTGATGGCGAACGTAGACTTAGCAAGGCGCAGCTTTGCAATTCGCAGGTATCGCTTCCGAGCATTCATCAAAGGGAAATGCGACCCCACATCAGAAATCGGAGCCAGCCGCAAGGACTGAAGGCGCCAGCCTGCGGCACCTTCAAAGCGGACGCAGAGATGGCGATGCGTTTGGGTCGGTCGCCCGCCCAGACCCGCTGTCCAGGGGCAATGCCTCCAAGCCGCTATCGTCGGACCAAGCGGCCTACGCTTGCTTGACCCGTCATCGCTGAAGCCGGTTCCTTCGTTCCATCAGAAGCTCGTGCTCAACCAGACGCTTACCTGCGGCACTGAGACCTCTTGCGCCGGCAGTTCTTTCAATAACGCCAAGCTCGACGAACCTCCGATCAATTTCGTCCGCCAATGCAGCGTTCTCATGCCGGTAGAGCTGCAAAAGGATGCTCCATTCCTCGTAAGTGAAGTCTCGCCGAACGGTCATGCTTGGTGCCTTTCTGTCGAACGGATGGACCATAGCATGATTTTGTTGTTTGAAGGCACCGCACATACGATCCTCAAAGTCGCTAGACTGCATTACTGCGGCCTTTTTTTTTGCGCAGTATCAGCTCCGTAGCCGACGACGTGCTTCTAGCACACGTCTGCGAAATGAGATCGACAAGCGAGAACGGTCCCCTCTTGGCCAACCCATAAGAAGGACCGGCGAGTAGCGCAAAAACGACTGAAAGAACTGCAAATCGAACCAATTTCAAACTCGTTTCCGTCATGCATCGGAAGTACCGGGCACCGGTCTGAGAAGGGTGGGTAAGCAGTCACTCGCCAAGGTAGCTCGTCATTGCTCTCTTGCGCCAACGCGGGCGTTGCTATTTCGCACGGCGGGCCGGCCTTCGGGCATGCGTCGCTATCGGGAAGCCGACATTCATGAGAAAATAAATGGTGAGGGGGCTATCGTAGGGAGGAACACGCAGATGACAAAAAGAACTCTAAGAACCCTGGCGGCCGCTATTGCAGCAATGGGCCTTCTGGTCGAATCGGCCGCCGCGCTGGAGGTCGCCAGTTCCGCCACCGTGGCGGGCAAACCGGACGTGGTCTGGCAAAAGATCGGCGACTTCTGCGCCATTCAGACTTGGCATCCCGCCATATCGAAGTGCGCGCAGAGCGAGGAAGGTGGTTCGACCTATCGCACGCTCACGACCTCCGACGGCGGCACAGTCAAGGAGAAACTCGTCGAGCACACGGATACCAGCTACACCTATGAGATCATCGATTCACCGCTCCCCGTTGAGAACTATCGCGCCACGATCAGCGTCTCGGCAGAAGGAGATCGGACCAGGGTGGACTGGAAAAGCAGCTTTGACGCAAAGGGTAAATCGGATAGCGAGGCAAAGGACGTCATCAGCGGCATTTACAAAGCCGGTCTCGACAAGATCGCCGAAATGAGCGGAAACTGATCCGTGGGCTCGCCAGCGCGGGCAAGGATTGATCCCGTGCAAAAGAGCCCGGGGTCGTGCCGGGCTCTTGGGGCCGATTGTCGGCCAGCGGCCCTGTGGTGGGACATCGCATTCCCGTCACCACTTGGCTTTCAAATGGTCATTGCCGCAATTTCAGATGGTCACAGGCCTAGGGGACGTCTCTTCTCAGCGTCTCGATGAAGAGGATCACGTCGCCCACCATGCTGTCGTTAAAAATGTCGTTGTGACCCGAGTCGTCGTAGATCAGCATTTGCTTGGGTTCGGGAGCGATGCGGTATAACGCCTCGCCCGACGATAAGGGAATGCTCTCGTCACGTCGACCGTGAATGAAAAGCTTCGGTTGTCTCACCTTTGCGATCTTGAGGTCTGAACGGAATGGGTCCTTTATAAGAAGCGCAACCGGAAAGAGCGGATAATGCATCTGCGCCACTGACACAACCGACAGGTATGGGGACACCAGGATGACTCCGAAGGCCGGCCTCTGCCCGGCCGTGTCCACTGCGACGCCGGTGCCAAGCGACCGACCTAGCACAATGATCTTGCTTGTGGAGCGCACCGAAAGCCAGTCAAACGCGGCGATGCCGTCGGTCAGCAGCCCCTCCTCGCTCGGCGAGCCCGTCGATCCCGGATAGCCTCGGTAGGAAATGGCCAGCATTCCAACGCCTCGCGCGGCCAGCGCCCGCGCGACAAAGCCGTAATTGTCGACGAGGTCACCGTTTCCGAAAAAGAGTAGCACGCAAGGCTTGTCGGATTCGCCCTGGCTGTAGAGCCCATGAAGCACCTCTCCGTCCGGCGTCTGGATATATACGTTCTCGCCCCAGCGCGCACGCTCTGGAGTAGGTGCGGCGGTGGCGCCGGGAAAGAGGAGAGCACGCTGGGAAAAATACACCAGGCCTACAAGGGCCGAGTAGACGAAAGCCGCCATCAGCGGCAGGATCACTAGCAGTGTTGTGACGCTCACGGCAGCGTGTCCCCGCGTGGCCTTCATTTCATTCGGCCCAAGGCGCCACACTATGCATTGGATCTGATCCGCTCCGCAACCAGAGCCTGCAACCGCCAAAGGTTGCGATCGCGGATGCCTTGCTCCTCGAGATGCGCTACTGTGTTGTGGAGATACTCGGCGCCGGAACCCCAGTGGCCGCAAGCTTCCGCCAGCACGTCGGCAACCTCCTCAGGTGGCAGTCTGCCCGTGTAGAAGCGCGACTGCCGGTTCATCACGAAGGCGATGGCGCACAGCGATCCCTTATCCGTTTCGACGGTGACCCAGCGCGGGATGTTGTTGGGTGGCTTCACCGTGATCTCACGCCGCACCAGCTTGTCCAACTGGCTTTCCAGATCGTCCGGGGGCAGTTTGAAGACGACGCCCCGACATTGGCCGCCCCGGTCGAGCGACATCATCAGTCCCGGCTTGTGCTTGGTGCCCCGGAACCGCTCGATCCGGAAGCAGAAGGAGCGGTGCCATCCGCGGGCCGTAGCGCGGCGTGCCGCAACGTGGACGAGCGCGGGTTCGGGCTCGTATACACA
>NZ_JABEPH010000382.1:0-5403 GCF_013004495.1 Rhizobium sp. SEMIA 4085 | reverse complement strand
ATCTCCAACAGATCCATGATCATCTCGCGCTCGCGCATCGCATAGAGCAACGCGGTCATGGCGCCAAGGTCCATCGGCAGTGCACCGGTGATCAGGAGATGGCCCGAGATCCGTGCCAGCTCGGCCATCAACACGCGAATATACTGCGCCCGTACCGGTGCTTCTATGCCGAGGAGTTTCTCCACGGCCAGTGCAAATGCCAGGTTATTCGAAGGTGGGCAGAGGTAGTCGAGCCGGTCCGTCAGCGGGAAAATCTGAGTATAGGTGAAGCTCTCCGCCAGTTTTTCGGTGCCGCGGTGGAGATAGCCGATATGCGGGTCGACGCGCTCGACGTATTCGCCGGTCAGTTCGAGGACGAGCCGAAGAACCCCATGAGTGCTGGGGGGCTGCGGGCCGAGGGTCAGAAGCACTTCCCTGGTATTGAGCGCTTCGCCTTCAGGCCTGCCGAGCTCGGTGACTTCAGTCATCTCAACTCTCCCGCGCGGAACGGCCTGCTTGCGGAATATCCCTGGTGGCGAGGTCCGGCTGTGTCGGCGGCGGGCCTTCGGCTCCAAACGGATTCAACTTATCCTTGTATCCGCGCAGCGGAAAGTCCTTGCGCTGCGGGAAGCCCTCGAATTCCTCCCACATGTAGATCCGGCGCAGGTCTGGGTGACCCTCGAACCTGATCCCGTACATGTCCCAGGCTTCGCGTTCATGCCAGTTGGCGGTGCGCCAAACGCCCGTAACCGAGGAAAGCTGCGGCGGATCGCCAAGCCAGCACTTGATGCGAATCCGCCACCGGTTGGGCAGCGAGTAAAGGTGGTATACCGCTTCGAATCGCGGTGTTTCGGGATAATGATCAACCCCACAGATGTCCGAGAGGAAGTTGAATCGCAGCGCTGGATGTTCCTTCAGGAACCGGCAGAACTCGACGATCGTCTCGGGAGGAACAGCAAAGACGTGAATGCCGTGCGCGCAGCCGAGGTCCTCGATTGCCCCTCCGAAACGCTCCATGATCGGACCATGATCGAGAGGCCGCCCTACACTCATGATGATGCAACCCGATCCAGACGCGTCCCGGCCAGCGCGCGGGACCTCTTGATCTTCTCTTGAAGCAGGAGGAAGCCATGCATCAACGCCTCGGGCCGCGGGGGACAGCCGGGCACATGAACGTCGACGGGCACGAAAGTCTCCGACCCCTGCACCACGGCGTAGGTGTTGTAAACCCCGCCCGAAATGGCGCAGGTGCCCATTGCGATCACCCAGCGCGGTTCCGGCATCTGGTCGTAGAGCCGACGCACGACGGGCGCGAATTTCCGGGTCACGGTGCCGGCGATGATCATCACATCGGACTGACGTGGTGAAGGGCGGAACACCACGCCGAACCGGTCGAGATCATAACGCGCGCAACCGGCCGAGATCATCTCGATGGCGCAGCAAGCAATGCCGAAGGTCTCAGGCCATAGGGCTGACCGCCGGCTCCAGCCGATAATGCTGTCGGCCGTGGTGAACAGTACACTATCGCGGATCGCGTTGTTTATTCCTCCCATTCCAACGCTCCCTTCAGCCAAGCGTAGGCGAACCCCACGAGAAGCAGCAACATGAAGACGAACATCTCAATATACCCGATGAGCCCGATCTCTTTCAGAACGACGGCCCAGGGAAAGAGGAACATTGCCTCGACATCGAAGACCACCAGCAGTATCGCAAGGATAAAGAACGGCACTCTGAAGCGGCCCCCGGCAGCTTCGCCCGACGGGTCCATGCCGCATTCGTAGGGCATGTTCTTTGCGGGATAGGAATTGGAGGGGCGCAGCAGCGACGAGACGAAAAGCGTCATCATCGCCACCAGAACAATTCCGGCGGCCATGAAGAGAACAGGCAGAAATTCCATTGCAGACATGTCGCATTTCCCCGGTCACCCACCGAGGGCCTTGCTCAGGCCGCGACCGACCCCTCCGGGCCGGCAATGCGGTCGCCCCAGTAAGTGACTTGGGCGCTCCTTTCTTCAATTGTCAGTGTATTCCCTCGGGGGAACCATTGCAAATCCAATAGATCAGCCTCCAAACACCGCACCTTGAGCAAGCCTGAGGAACCGTTCCGGAAATAGGCCGATTCCGAGAGTGCCTACGGCGGTGAAGGCGAGGGTCGCGCGAACCAGGGGCGTCAGAGCCGGGTCAAACACCCTGCGTGGCTCGCGCATGTAGATCACCATGACGATGCGGATGTAGAAGTAGGCGGCGACGGCGCTCAAGAGCACTGCGATCACCGCCAGCATGACGAAACCCCGCTCGACCAACGCGACCAGCACGTAGAACTTGGCGAAGAACCCGGCTGTCGGAGGAATGCCGGCCAGCGAGAACAGATAGAGCAGCATCAGAAGCGCCAGCCCGGGATGCGACCTGGCAAAGCCCGCGTACTCTTCGATTATTTCGCCCGAAAAATCGCCGTTGCGCATCATGATGACGATGCCGAAAATGCCGAGGTTCATCAAAGAATAGATCAGCAGGTAGAGCATCACGCTGGCGATGCCGTCCGCTCCGCCGGCTACCACGCCGAAAATGGCGAACCCGGCATGGGCGATGCTGGAATAGGCCAGGAGGCGCTTGAAATTGTCCTGCACCAGCGCCACGAAGCTGCCGAGTGCCATAGTCGCTACCGCAATGACGGCGACAACGACCCAGGCGTCCGAAGCTGCAACCAGCGGGTTGAGGAACACCCGCAGGATCGCCGCAAACCCCGCAGCCTTCGGCCCCACAGACATGAAAGCCGTGATCGTCGTCGGCGCGCCCTCGTAGACGTCCGGCACCCACATATGGAACGGCACCGCGCCGACCTTGAAGACCAACCCCGCGACGATGAAGACCACCGCCAGCAGCAATCCGGGATCGAGCCGATCGCCGGTCACCGCGGCCGTCATGCCGTCCAGTTGCGTCGTGCCGGTGAGCCCGTAAACGAGCGAAACGCCATAGAGGAAGATCGCGGTCGAGACCGCGCCAAGGATCACGTATTTCAGTGCCGCTTCGTTCGAACGCGGCTCTCTTCGCAAGAAACCGGTCAGTACATAGGTGCAGAGCACCATCAGTTCGAGGCCCACATAAAGCGACAATAGATCGGTCGCCGAGGCCATGATCATCATTCCCGACAGGGCGAAGAGCAGCAGAACATAGTATTCGCTACTTTCAATCCCCTCAATGTCTGCATATTTTCGCGACAGGAAGAATGTCAAAACAGTGGCTAAATAGAACACGAACTTGAAAAAGACCGCAAAGCCGTCGGCGACGAACATGCCCGTGTAGGCCGGCCGTACCTCGCTCGCCAGCATGAGTGTCCCCAAGGCAGCAATCAGCACGACGGCGACGGATGCCCACACAAAGACATGTTCCTGCCCCTTGCGCACAAGCTGGCCAAGGATCAGCAGGATACAGGCGCCAGTGATCACCACGATCTCGGGCAGGCTCGCTAAAGCAGACTGGAAAAGCGCGGCGGCGGTCATTGGCCGCTCCCCGTGGTGTGCACGTGCGCCAGCAAATGCTTCACCGAGACGTCGATGATGTTGAGAAAGGGTTTCGGATAGAGCCCCACCCAAAGCACGAAGACAGCCAGCGGCAGGATCGCAGCCATCTCGCGGGCGTTCACGTCACGTATCTTGAAGCGGGCGCCGATGCTGGCTGGACCAAGTGCTACTCTCCTGTACATGCCAAGAAGATAGGCCGCGCTCAGCAAAGCGCCTACGACCGCGGCCGCGCCGGCGGCCAGGTTGGCCGCAAATCCGCCCGACAGCACCAGCAACTCGCCGATGAAAGAATTCGTTCCCGGCAGGGCCATCGACGACAAGGTGAACAGCGCCAGAAACGCAGTATAGATCGGCGCCACCTTCATCAGCCCGCCATAGTCGGCGATACTGCGCGTATGCGTCCGCTCGTAGATCAGACCGACGAAGAGGAACAATGCGCCCGTCGTTACGCCATGATTGAACATTTGCAGGATGCCGCCCTGGAGCCCGCGCAGGTTCAGCGCAAAAATCCCCAGTGTTACGAAACCCATATGACTGATGCTGGAATAGGCGACCAACTTCTTCAGATCGTCCTGCGCCAGCGCAAGCAATCCGCCATAGACGATGGCGAGCGCCGAAAGCGCCAGCATCAGCGTCGAATAGTATATCGACGCCTCCGGCAGTATCGGCAGCGAGAACCGCAAGAACCCGTAGGCGCCCATCTTCAGGAGCACTCCGGCCAGGATGATGCTGCCAGCCGTCGGCGCCTGTACATGAGCGTCCGGCAGCCAGGTATGAACCGGGACCATCGGCACCTTCACGGCGAAGGCAATCAGAAAGGCGAAGAAAAGCCAGGATTGGATCCAGAACGGCAAATCCTGACCTGTGAGCGCGAGTATGTCGAAGGTCCTGCCGCCGTGGAAATAGAGCACAATGACACCGATCAGGAACAGTAGGCTGCCCGCCAGCGTGTAGAGGAAGAACTTGAACGCGGCATAGACCCGGCCATCACCGCCCCACACCCCGATTATCAGGTACATCGGGATCAGCATTGCCTCCCAGCAAACATAAAACAGAAACAGGTCGAGGGCGCTGAATACCCCCAGCATCAACGCCTGCATGACGAGCAGGCTCACCATGAACTCCTTCACCTTGCTCTCGATCGCAACCCACGAGGCGAGCACGCAGATCCATCCCAGCAGTGCGGTCAAGAACACGAAGAGCGCGCTGATCCCATCGATACCGAGCGCATAGGTGATCCCGAGCGAAGGTACCCACGGGTGCCTCTCGGTGAACTGCATCTCGTGTGTCGTCGTGTCGAAGCCGGCCAGCATTGCGATGCAGAGAGTCAGATCCAGGACGGCGACACCCAGCGCTGTCCAGCGCACCACATCCTCGCTGCGGAGAAACATTAGGAACACTGCCCCGGCGGCAGGCGTGAATACAATGAGACTGAGGAGCGGCAATCCCATCGCACCCCCTACCGCCACGCCACGGCGAAAACGACGGCGGCCGCGATCAGACCGGCGATCATCGCCAGTACATAATGGGTCACGACACCGGTCGGGAGCCGCCGCAACGCCGCGCCCCCGCCCAGGATCGAACGGGCGACGCCGTTCACGACGGCGTCCACACCGTTAAGGTCGATCCGAAATCCTTCTCGTGCCGACCCGTGCAGGAAAGGTAGCGCCGTTGTCTCGGACACCTCGCTCACCGCCTTCTCGTAGCGCGCCAGCGGCCTTTCGGCGAGCCACATGAAGTACCGCGCACCCTTGCGGTAGAACCAGTTGGTGTCCAGGCTGATCTTATTCTCGGGATCGAGCGCTCGCAGGAAAATGACAAAACCCAGTGCCGTAAACATCAGCACGCCGAGGCTCTCCGTAATATGGAGGCCCGTATATGGTTCGAAGTCGACTGGATAGGGT
>NZ_JABEPH010000381.1:0-5449 GCF_013004495.1 Rhizobium sp. SEMIA 4085 | reverse complement strand
TCTCAATACCTATCACGGCGTGCGCAACGTCGACCGCGACCTGATCGAGATGGGCAAGGTCTATGGCATGGGCGGCTGGACGCTGTTTCGCAAGGTGATCTTTCCGGGCGCGCTGCCCTCGATCTTCGTCGGGCTGCGCTATGCGCTCGGCATCATGTGGCTGACGCTGATCGTTTCGGAATCGATCGCCGCGTCCTCCGGCATCGGCCATATGGCGAACAATGCCCGCGAGTTCATGATGACGGATGTCGTGGTGCTGGCGCTGGTGATTTATGCCGTGCTCGGCAAGGTGGCGGATGTCGTGGCGCGGGCGCTGGAGCGGCGGGCGCTGACGTGGAACCCCGTCTATCAGAAATAGGAGAGACGCAATGACCGTCATCACGCATGAGCGCTTCCAGGGGGCTGCTGCGCCGGAATACGAGACGGAAGCGCCCGTTGGGCAAGCCGGTGCCGCTTCGATCACGCTGACGGGCCTTGAGAAGAGTTTCAGCGGCAACCGGGTTTTGCGCGGCATCAACCTGCACATTCCGGCGGGCCAGTTCGTCGCGGTGATCGGCAAGAGCGGCTGCGGCAAGAGCACGCTGCTTCGGATCCTCATGGGGCTCGATCAGCCGACGGCCGGTGAGGTGCGCTTCGAAAATACCGCCGGTGCGGGGGGCCAGCCGAACGCGCGCATCGTCTTCCAGGAGCCGCGCCTGCTGCCGTGGCTGAGCGTGGCGGAGAACGCAGCCGTCGGGCTTGGCGACAATGTGGAGAAGCGGTTGGCACTGGCCGAAGCGGCGGCGGTGCTCTCCGAAGTGCAGCTTGCCGAGAAGGCGTCGGAATGGCCGTCACGGCTTTCCGGCGGCCAGCGGCAGCGCGTGGCGCTGGCGCGGGCGCTGGTGAGCAAGCCCGGCGTGCTGGCGCTTGACGAACCGCTCGGGGCATTGGATGCGCTGACGCGCATCAGCATGCAGGAACTCGTCAATCGCGTCTGGCGCGAACTCGGCTTCACCGCCGTACTGGTGACGCATGACGTCAGCGAGGCGGTGCATCTGGCCGACCGGGTGATCGTGCTCGACGAGGGGCGGATCGCGCTCGATCTGGCGATCCCCTATCCGCATCCGCGCAGGCACGGCGATGCCGAACTCGCCGAAATGGAGGGCAAGCTGCTTGCGGCGATCCTCGGCAAGGAAGCGGCGCGTTAGGTTAGTATTGTCGATTTCGCTCGGATATCCAGCGATCGAGATGGCCAAGCGCGTCCTGCTGCAGGCGATAGGTGCGGACGCGGCCGGCCTTTTCGGACTGCACGAGGCCGCTCGATTCCAGCACGCTTAGATGCTTCATCACTGTCGGCAGCGTCATGGAGAGAGGCTTTGCCAGCTCCATGACGGAGGCAGGGCCGCGGCCGAGGCGATCGACCATGCCGCGGCGGCTGCGGTCGGACAAGGCGTGAAACATCCGGTCGAGGGCGGCAGGTTCCATGATCATTCGGCGGGCATTTCGCTGCGGATGCGCTCCGGGAGCTGGTGACTGTACGGGTAGAACTTGAAGTAGGGCAGTGCCTCCTTCAGCACCCGCGCAAAGGACGGCCGCTCGAGCAGGCGTTCGTAATAGGCGCGGAGCTTCGGCTGGTCGTCGCCGAAGGGCACGAGCGTTTCGGCATAGAAGAGGGCTGGTGCCGCAGCGCAATCGGCCATCGTGAAGCTGTCGCCGGTGATCCACTGGTTGCTGCCGAGCTGCTGCTCGATCATGCCGTAGGCCGTTGCATGCGTGCCGCGTGCCTCTTCCACGCCATGCGGATCCTTGCCGCCGTCCGGCCGGAGGGTATCGGTGACGATCTTCTGCATCGGCGTCTGCACATAGAGATCGAAGAAGCGGTCCCAGAGACGGACGCGAAGCGCCCGGTCGATATCGTCCGGCAACAGGCGGATAGGGCCGGGGTAATGTCGGTCGAGATATTCGATGATGATGCTCGTCTCGGGGATCGTGCTGTCCAGCGCCTCGTCGCGCAGGACCGGCATCTTGCCGACCGGCCAAAAGCGGAAGAGATCGGCGCTCGACGGTTCATCGGCCAGATCGACGGTGCGGTTTTCGAAAGGCGTGCCGTTCTCGTAAAGCGCGATCAACACCTTGTGACAGAAGGAGGCGAGGGGATGTCCGTAAAGAACCAGCGACATGGATGGTGCCTTCAGTGACCGGAAAGT
This sequence comes from Rhizobium sp. SEMIA 4085, assembly GCF_013004495.1. NCBI lineage: Bacteria > Pseudomonadati > Pseudomonadota > Alphaproteobacteria > Hyphomicrobiales > Rhizobiaceae > Rhizobium > Rhizobium sp. SEMIA 4085. The sequence continues at coordinate 3,263 of NZ_JABEPH010000381.1, read as the reverse complement.
TTACTGAATGGCTAAGTATCAGGTTGCGGCGCGGGCCGCAAGGGATGGTATCCTGATTGGGTAAGTATCCGATGCAGCGCGCCGATCCGTTATTTCTTATGTCGCGTCAGGGAGGCTAGATGCTCATTGGCGAATGCAACTTGAAGGATCGTGCGCGTCAGCCGGCCAACCGCGCGATCACCAGATGTCCCGGACTTGGCTGACCTTCCTGCATTCGGACGTTGATTTCGCTCATCTCTACGAGGTCGAAGCCGGTCGCAGTCAGGCGGTCGCGGATATAGGCTTCGGCGTGCAGGAAGCGCTGGTGCGGGCCGACGGCATAAAGGCGTCCGTCGGCTGGCGGGAGCGTCTCGGAGGAGAAGATGAAAAGGCCCCCGGGTGTCAGGTTCTCGGCGACGCCGAAGAATAGCGGCTCCAGGGCGCCGAGATAAGGCAGCACGTCGGTCGCGGTGATGAGATCGAAGGCCTCTTCGTCGTTGTCGTCGAGGAAGTCCTCGACCTCGGCCACGAAGAGAGTCTCGTAGATTTCCTTCTCATGGGCGATCTCGACCATGTTTTCGGAGATATCGATGCCCGTCATCTCCTCGCAGAGGTCGCGCAGCGTGCCGCCCGTGAGCCCCGTGCCGCATCCGAGGTCGAGCAGGCGCTTGAAGCGGTCGAGCTTCAGCTCCTGCAGGCGCTGGCGCACCAGCATGGGGACGTGGTAGCTGAGCTGCTCGACAAGCACGTCCTCGAAAACTTCGGCATGCTGGTCGAAAAGGGTTTCGACATAGGCATCCGGCGCCCTGACCGGCGTTTCGCCGCGGCCCATCGAGGCGATGCGGACGGCCGCGCCGCCGTGGTCTTCGGGGTCGATTGCCAGCACCTCCTCATAGGCCCTCACGGCAGCGTCGATGTCACCGGCCTTTTCGAGGGCAAGGGCGCGGTTATAGGCTTCCGCAAGCGCTTCCTCGTCGATTTTCTTTGCCATTGCCGTCACCACCTTTTTAAGTTCAGGCAAGCCTCTAAGGCGGCTTGCCGCCTTTTGCAATGGCGGCCTTGGAGGCGCAGAATGCGAAATGGAGATCTCAATAAGAAGGAAAGGGAGGAATGCCATGACGACGGACATCAGCAAGCCCGGCCTTGACGAGAGCGCCCGGAAGGAGGCAACGCCGCCATTGCCGCTGACGCCGGTCGAAATCACCAATACGCTCGCGCACTATTATCGCGGCGAACTCGGACGCATGACGAGTTGGCGGGATCGCATCGACCGGACGTCGAACTGGGCGATCACGGTGGTCGCAGCATTGCTCTCCCTCTCGCTGTCGACGCCGACCGCGCATCATGGGGTGCTTCTCTTCGGAATAATGCTGATCTCGCTGCTTTTGCTGATCGAGGCGAGGCGCTACCGGTTCTTCGATATCTACCGGGCCCGGGTCCGGCAGGTCGAAAAAAACTATTTCGCGCAGATCCTGTCGCCGGAGGCGAATTCCGTGCGCGATTGGGGTCCGGTGGTTGCAAGCAGCCTGCGCAAGCCGACCTTCCTACTGACCTATGCGGATGCCGTCCAGCGGCGGCTGCGACGCAACTACAGCTGGATGTATCTCATCATGCTGCTTGCCTGGGCGCTGAAAATCACGACGCCGAAACTGCAGACCGAGGGAAGCGCGCTGGCACAGGCACATTCCTGGACCTATGTGATCGACAATGCCGTGCTCGGGCCGCTTCCGGGCCTCGTGGTGATTGCTCTCGTGGCGGCCTTCTATCTCGCCATCCTCTACGGCGTGTTACGCCGGGAACCCGACAAAGGCGAGTTCATTCGTGGCGAAGCGCATGTCTAGCCGCCTCAATGCAGAATGAACTCGCCTTTCAGGGCGCGCCATTCCGTTGCCGAAATCAGCTTGCGGTGGATGTAGCGTACCGAATGCAGCGGGCCGTCCAGTTTTTCCTGCCAGAACTTCAGAAAGCCGCGCATTTCGGGAAAATCCGGAGCAAGATCATATTCCTGCCAGATGTAGGTCTGGAGGATCGCCGGGTGATCCGGCAGGTGGTAGAGGATGTGGGCGGTCGTCAGCCCGTATCCCTGAAGCTGCTTTTCGAAATCCTTGTTCATCTCAGCCTCGGTTTCGTTCCCATGTCACGTCTGTGAACATTATATGAAATGGAAACACGCGTCGGTAAACGCAAGCTTGACAGATGTGGGAGGAAAAGGCTATTTGTTTTTGATTTCAGTGGCTTGGCAGCACTCATCTCGGAGTGCTACCAAGAGGTCAGCGCTTTAGATGCCGTGTCAGGCGGCGCTCGATCCAGTTCCAGAAATGCCGGAGCGCTTCGACCATCGAAAGATAGAAGATCGCCGCCCAGAGATAGGTCTGGTAATCGAAGGTGCGCGAGAACGCGTAGCGGGTTTCGCCCATCAGATCGAGGACGGTGATGATGGCGACGACGGCAGAGCCCTTGATCAGCAGGATGATTTCATTGCCGTAGGGGCGCAGTGCCACGATGAGCGCCTGCGGCAGAACGATCTTGCGGAAGGCGACGGCCTTGTGAATGCCGAGCGCTGACGCTGCCTCGTGCTGGCCGCTTGGCACGCTTTCGATGGCGCCGCGCAGGATTTCGGCCTGATAGGCGGCGGTATTGATCGTCATCGAGAAGAGACCGCAATACCAGGCGTCGCGGAAGAACCACCAGAGGCCGGCGGCTTCGAGCTGCGCGCGGAAGCCGCCGAGGCCGTAGTAGATCAGAAAGAGCTGTGCCAAGAGTGGGGTGCCGCGGAAGACGTACACGTAGCAATAGGCAAGCGTGCTGATGATCCTGTTCTTCGACATGCGCGCGAAGGCGAGCGGCAGGGAAAGTGCTGCGCCGAAAATGACGGAGATCGTCACCAGGATGATCGTCGTCATCAGGCCGTGCAGGTAGCGCGGACCGTAGCGCGTGAACTTGTCCACGTCCCAGCCGGCGATCACCATGTAGATCAGGCTTGCGGCAAGCAGCGCCCAAAGGAGGACGAGGAGCGAGCCGACGACGCGCGTGCCCGTTATCGGCTTGACGATTTCCTTCGGCGCCGGCTGCGGCGGGGTGGGGGGGTGCGCCTAGCTCATCGGCGGGCCCCCGGGGGGCTCGCCCCAGGGTCCGTATAGCCGGGGCGGGACGACGAGGAGGCCGCCAGGCGGCGGAAGGAGCCGCGGGGGGAGAGGGGAAAGGAGAAAAACCGCTTGGGGGGGCGGGGCGGGAGGCCCGGGGGGGGCAGGGGAGGGGGAAGGGAGGGGAGACGGGCGGTGGGG
>NZ_JABEPH010000380.1:0-5460 GCF_013004495.1 Rhizobium sp. SEMIA 4085 | reverse complement strand
ACCCGTCTCGAATGGCAGCGCGCCTGGGCCAGCCAAGGAACTTACGAGGCGGTTACCTCTCTGGTGAAGGAGCATTCCGGTGCTTACGGCATGGGCATCGATTATGCCGTCACCCACGTTCACGGCGGCTCTGAGCGGGTCATCCACGGCAGGCGCATCGGCCCCAACCCGGCCAAGTAAACCCGGCATCGCTCCGGCAGGACGCCACCTGCCGGAGCGAATTGCTTCCTACAAAGCGAAGGGTCTCCTCCATGAAAATCTATCTCCTGTCACTCGGTGCAGGCGTGCTGGTGGGCGTGATCTACAGCCTGCTCAACGTCCGTTCGCCCGCCCCGCCTGTCGTCGCTCTCATCGGTTTGCTTGGGATCCTCGTCGGTGAGCAGCTCGTTCCGCTGGCAAAAAGCATCTGGACTCGCGAGCCTGCTGCCCTTTCCTGGCTGCATCAGGTAAAGCCGCACATGTTCGGCCACCTCCCGCAAGGCGGTCCGAACGTGGTGGAGGTGACCTCCCAGCGCAAAGATCCGACATTGGGGAAAAGCTGATGACGACGCGCCGCACCTTCCTGGGCGCAGCATCGAGCCTCGCCTTTTCAAATCTGTTTTCTACGGCCCATGCCGCCGATCCCGTCAAGACCGGAGTCGCTCCAATGTATGCAGATATCGTCCTTCATCATGGATTGATCACTACGCTCGACCGCACCAACCCGAATGCCACGGCGATCGCCATTAAGGATGGCTTGTTCATGGAAGTGGGCAGCGACAGCGAGATCATGGCGCTTGCCGGGCCGAGTACAAAGGTGATCGATCTAAAGGGCAAACGCGTGCTGCCCGGCCTGATTGATAACCACACCCACGTCGTGCGTGGCGGTCTCAACTACAATATGGAACTGCGTTGGGATGGCATCCGCAGCCTTGCCGACGCCATGGACATGCTGAAGCGGCAGGTGGCGATCACGCCAGCCCCGCAATGGGTGCGAGTCGTCGGCGGTTTCACCGAACATCAGTTTGTCGAAAAGCGCCTGCCGACGATCGAAGAGATCAACGCGATCGCGCCGGATACTCCGGTTTTCCTACTCCATCTCTATGACCGGGCGCTCCTGAACGGCGCAGCACTTCGTGCCGTCGGTTACACCCGCGATACGCCGAATCCGCCGGGCGGGGAAATTACCCGCGATACCAATGGCAATCCGACTGGCATGCTGCTGGCAAAGCCGAATGCCGGCGTTCTTTATTCGACGCTCGCCAAGGGGCCGAAACTGCCGTTCGACTACCAGGTCAATTCCACCCGCCATTTCATGCGCGAGCTGAACCGGCTCGGCGTCACCGGCGTCATTGATGCCGGGGGCGGTTACCAGAACTACCCGGACGACTATGCCGTCATTCAGAAACTCTCCGATGAAGATCAGCTTACCGTTCGCCTTGCCTACAATCTATTTACGCAGAAGCCGAAGGAAGAGAAGCAGGATTTCCTGAACTGGACGCGGTCTGTCAAATACAAGCAGGGCAACGACTACTTCCGCCACAATGGCGCTGGCGAGATGCTGGTCTTCTCGGCCGCGGATTTCGAAGACTTCCGCCAGCCGCGCCCGGACATGCCGCCGGAAATGGAAGGCGAACTTGAAGACGTGGTGCGGGTGCTGGCCGAAAACCGTTGGCCTTGGCGCCTTCATGCCACCTATGACGAAACCATCAGCCGCTCGCTCGACGTGTTCGAGAAGGTCAACAGGGACATCCCGCTCGAAGGCCTGAACTGGTTCTTCGACCATGCAGAGACGATATCGGACCGCTCCATCGATAGGATCGCAGCGCTTGGTGGTGGCATCGCGACGCAGCATCGCATGGCCTATCAGGGCGAATACTTTGTCGAACGCTATGGTCACGGCGTTGCAGAAGCCACGCCGCCGATCAAGCGCATGCTCGAGAAGGGCATCAACGTCTCCGCCGGCACAGATGCGACCCGCGTTGCCTCCTACAACCCGTGGGTTTCGCTCTCCTGGATGGTGACCGGCAAGACCGTGGGCGGCATGCAGCTCTATCCCCGCGCCAACTGCCTTGACCGCGAAACGGCGCTTAGGATGTGGACCGAAAACGTCACTTGGTTCTCCAACGAAGAAGGCAAGAAGGGCCGCATTGAGAAGGGCCAGTTCGCCGATCTCGTCGTGCCGGACAAGGACTTTTTCTCTTGCTCCGAAGACGAGATTTCATTCCTGACGTCAGACCTCACCATGGTCGGCGGCAAGATCGTCTACGGTGCCGGCGACTTCAAGGCGCTCGATGAGAACGACGTGCCGCCTGCAATGCCCGATTGGTCGCCTGTCAGGGCTTTCGGCGGTTATGCCGCCTGGGGAGACCCGGAAGGCGCCGGCAAGCGCTCGCTTCGCCGCACGGCGATATCGACATGCGGCTGTGCCAGCGACTGCGGCGTGCATGGCCACGACCATGCCGGGGCATGGACTTCGAAACTGCCAATCGCTGACCTAAAGGCCTTTTTCGGTGCTCTCGGTTGCTCCTGCTGGGCCGTATGAGGAAAAAATCATGCCATCGGACATCCCCCTCCGCAACTGCGTCGTTTCACTGCTCGCGTCGCCCGTGGCGCGTTTCATCGCGCTGCTCGGCTTATGCGCAGCCTATATCCAGGGGCCGCTGACCAAGATCTTCGACTTTAACGGCGCCATTGGCGAGATGGAGCATTTCGGACTTCATCCAGCGGTGTTCTTCGCGGTCGCGGTCATCGCGTTCGAGCTTGCGGCTTCGGCCATGGTGCTTTCCGGCTTCCTGCGTTGGCTCGGAGCGCTGGCTCTCGCGGGATTCACGTTGCTTGCGACCCTCGTTGCACTTCGATTCTGGGAAATGCCTTCCGGGATGGACCGCATGATGGCAACGAATGCCTTCTTCGAACATCTTGGTCTCGCTGGCGCGTTCGTGATCGTTGCAACAATCGATATCGGCAAGGGAACGAGCAGATGAGCGTCAGAAAATCCTCCGGTGGCTTCGCACCGCTCCGTCAACCCGTCTTCGCGGTGCTATGGGCGGCCACGGTTCTGGGCAACACCGGCAGTTTCATGCGCGATGTCGCCAGCTCCTGGCTGATGACGGATCTTTCCGCTGCCCCTGCGGCGGTCGCCATGGTGCAGGCGGCCGGCACGCTGCCGATCTTCCTGCTGGCAATCCCGGCAGGCGTTCTCTCGGACATCCTCGACCGGCGCAAGTTCCTCATCGCCGTTCAGCTTCTTTTGGCAAGTGTCAGCATAACGCTGATGACATTGTCCCACGTAGGCATGCTTTCGGTCAGCGCGCTGATTGGCTTGACGTTCTTAGGCGGTATCGGTGCCGCGCTCATGGGACCGACATGGCAGGCGGTCGTGCCCGAACTCGTGCCTCGCGAAGATGTGAAGAATGCCGTCGCTCTGAATTCGCTGGGCATCAATATTGCGCGCTCAATCGGTCCTGCGGCTGGTGGCTTGCTGCTTGCCGCTTTTGGTGCCGCCGTTACCTACGGCGTCGACGTTGCGACGTACGTCCTCGTCATCGCGGCGTTGATCTGGTGGCCGCGCGCCAAGGATGCCAACGACGCGTTGTCGGAAGGGTTTTTCGGCGCCTTCCGGGCAGGACTGCGTTACACCCGCGCCAGCCAGACGCTTCATGTCGTGCTGCTTCGAGCGGCGATCTTCTTTGCGTTCGCCAGTGCTGTCTGGGCACTGCTTCCGTTGGTTGCGCGCCAACTCCTGGGCGGTGACGCCAGCTTCTACGGCATCCTTCTCGGCGCTGTCGGTGCAGGTGCAATCGGCGGTGCGCTCGTCATGCCGCGGCTGCGGCAGCGTCTGGATGCCGACAGCCTGTTACTCGGGTCTGCGCTCGTGACGGCGTTGGTCATGGCGGCGCTTTCGCTGGCTCCGCCGCAAGGGCTGGCGGTCTTTATCCTTCTGTTCCTCGGCGCAGCATGGATCACCGCCCTCACCACTCTCAACGGCGCCGCGCAAGCGATCCTGCCGAACTGGGTGCGGGGGCGCGGCCTTGCCGTCTATCTGACTGTCTTCAACGGTGCGATGACGGCCGGCAGCCTCGGCTGGGGTGCTGTCGGCGAAGTTGCCGGCGTCTCGGGCACATTGGTGATCGGTGCGGGCGGACTGCTCGTGGCTGGACTGATCATGCACCGTATCAAACTGCCCTCTGGCGATGCCGATCTGATTCCATCAAACCACTGGCCCGAACCACTCGTCGCAGAACCGGTTGCGCATGATCGAGGCCCGGTCCTGATCCTGATCGAATACAATGTCGAAAAACATCATCGCACCGCCTTCCTGCATGCGCTGGACAGAATGTCTCACGAGCGGCGGCGTGACGGGGCCTATGGATGGGGTGTGACGGAAGACTCTGCCGATCCGCAAAAGATCGTCGAATGGTTCATGGTGGAATCCTGGGCTGAACATCTCCGACAGCACAAGCGGGTATCGAACGCCGATGCCGATCTTCAAGGTCAGATGCTTGCCTATCATTCAGGGAGGGACAAGCCTGTCGTCCGGCATTTCCTGGCAATCAACCGGCCTGGCGCGGCTTAAGATGGCCAGCAGAGAGCGGCCGGTCCGCACCCTCCATTGTTGCGAAAATCGCAATCAAATCGAAACTACTGGTGCAATTGTCGGCATTGGCTCTGGACGGCAATATCTCGCTAACAGACGAACACGGCCTAAGGGCACAAGCAGGGATCGCAGGACACGAAGATGACTGAGAACTACCCTTCCATCACGCGCCGCGGCGCATTGCTTTCCGGAGCTGCCGCCGCTGCGGCCATGGCGCTCCCCTCATCGTTCGGCTTTGCCGCCAACATTGCTTCCAACACCACCTCAATTAAAGGAGACAACACAATGGGCTACATCACCACCAAGGACGGCGTCGAAATCTTCTATAAGGATTGGGGTCCCACGGATGCCCAGCCGATCGTCTTCCACCATGGCTGGCCGCTCTCATCAGACGATTGGGACGCCCAGATGCTGTTCTTCCTATCCAAGGGCTATCGCGTCGTCGCCCATGATCGACGCGGTCACGGACGCTCCGCGCAGGTCGCAGACGGTCACGATATGGACCACTATGCCGCCGACGCCTTCGCTCTCGTTGAAGCCCTTGACCTGAAGAACGCCGTTCACATCGGGCACTCGACAGGTGGCGGCGAGGTCGCCCGTTATGTCGCAAAATACGGTCAGCCTTCCAGCCGCGTCGCCAAGGCCGTTCTGGTCTCCGCCGTTCCTCCGCTGATGCTGAAGACCAAGACAAATCCGGGCGGCCTTCCGATGGAAGTCTTCGACGGCATTCGCAGGGGCGTTGCTGAAAACCGCGCGCAGCTCTTCGTCGACTTTCCCACCGGTCCATTCTACGGATTCAACCGTCCCGACGCTAAGGTTTATCCTGGCGTCATCCAGAATTGGTGGCGGCAGGGCATGATGGGCAGCGCCAAGGCTCATTA
>NZ_JABEPH010000379.1:0-5513 GCF_013004495.1 Rhizobium sp. SEMIA 4085 | reverse complement strand
GGTCGCTGCCGCACGTGCCTGGCCGCGTGGCCCCCGCCGTGGGGCACGCGGCTTGTGGGGTCGTCGGGGGGCGCGGCGCGAGCGGCGGCTGAGGGCGCGAGGGGCGCGCCCCCCCCCGTCGGCGCCGTGTTGTGCGAAGGGCCCCAGCGCGGGCGGCGGGGTGGCGCGCGCGCTCGGCCGACCGAGGGCCCAGGCGTGCTCGCCGCACGTGTTTTTCCCCGCCGGGCACCCGCCATGACCGGCACGCGCCTGGCCGCCGCTTCGATGCAGATTTCCACGACCCGTTTGTGCTCGCCATGCGACAGCGTCGGAGACTCGCCGGTCGTGCCGACCGGAACGAGACCACTGCTGCCTTCCCTGATCTGCCAATCGACATGGGAAGCGAAGGAGGCTTCATCCACCAGTCCGGCATCAGTGAAGGGGGTGACGAGAGCGGGAATGGATCCCTTAAACATGCGCAACTCCTCACGGCCGATATCCACGCTTCAGCCGCATTCCTTGAATATAGGTTGCGCACCATAAAGCGGCGAAATCGCCGCGACAAGCGCGCATGGATCGGTTTAGGGCAAATTCCGACATCAAATGTGAACGAATTTTACCGGTTTCGGTAAGGTTTCATTAAGAGGCCTGTTGCGAAACTCGAGGCATATTTTCCTGACGAGTATCCCGGATGAAAAAAGCTGTGTTGATCCTCTCCACCCTCGGCCTTGCGGCCGCCGCGTGGAGCAGCGCCGCCTCGCCGCTGCCTGACACGGGCGCTCCGGTACCCGAGGTAGGGCCGATCGGCTTCGTGCCGCAAACCTCGCTGCCTGAATCGATCATGACCGGCGCCATCCCGCGCAACACGACCGTCGCGCCCGTCAGCGGAAACCTGAAGGCCGGATTAGACGCGCTTTCCGGCAAGAATGCGCAGCAGGCCATCTCGATCCGCAACGGTATGGCCAAGGGCACCCTCGACCGGCATATTCTGACATGGGCGATTGCCGTTTCCGGCATCAAGGGCGTGCCCTCCTACGAGATCGCAGGCGCGGCACAGGAACTCAAAGGGTGGCCGGGACTTACCAAGCTGCGCGCTTATTCCGAGCGCGCACTCTACGACGAAAATCCGGACCCGGCTGCAATCCTTGCGGCTTTCGGCGACACCGCACCGGAAACGACCCCAGGCGCGATGATCCTCTCGCGAGCGCTGGTCTCTGCCGGCAGACAAACACAGGCCGCGAAACATATCCGCAAGGTCTGGCGCAGCGAAGCACTCGACAAGGAGACCGAAGACAAGATCCTGGCGGAGTTCTCAGCACTGCTCGGCCCCGCCGACCACAAGGCACGCATGGAATATCTGATGTATCGCGGCCGGACCGCGCAGGCCAAGCGCTTCGGCGACATGGGCCAGGCGCAGTCCCTCTACGAGGCATGGTCGGCGGTCGCGAGCAAGGCGGCCAATGCCGGCACGCTCCTTTATGCTGTCGATGGCAAATGGTCGAATGACCCGGGCTATCTGTTTGCCCGCATCGAGTACCTGCGCAAGCAGGACAAATATGCCGAAGCCGCCAAGCTTCTGGCGCAAATGCCTTCGGCGCGCGATGAACTGTTGAATTCCGGCGAATGGTGGAACGAGCAGCGCATCGTCAGCCGCGGCCTCGTCGACCAGGGCCAGTTCAGGGCCGCCTACCGCGTCGTCGCCAACCACGTCGCGACGAACGCGGCAGATATTGTCGAAGCCGAATTCCACGCCGGTTGGTACGCGTTGCGCGGACTGCAGGATCCGGCGACGGCCGAGACGCATTTCCGCAAGATTCTTCAGGTTTCGAACGGTCCGATTTCCGTTTCGCGGGCCTGGTATTGGCTGGGCCGTGCCGCAGAAGCCGGCGGGGCGGGCAAATCCAGCGATTTCTACGCAAAAGCAGCAAACTTCCCGAGCACTTTCTACGGTCAGCTCGCAGCTGAGCGGCTGGGTCGCAAGACGCTCAACGTGTCCTATCCGTCGCCCACAAAAGAAGACCGGCAGCGCCTCCAGTCCCGCGAAGCCGTTCAGGCGATTTCGCGCCTTGAGGCCGCAGGTCATGGCTGGCGTGCGGCAAGCCTTTACCTGGCGCTCGCCGAGCAGCTTCAAAGTGCCGGCGAACTTGCCATCCTGGCGGCGCAGGCGGAAGGCTCCGGCAACCATCACCTGTCGCTGCAGGTCGGCAAGATCGCGTATGCGCGCGGGATCGATGTCGCAGCGCTCGCCTTCCCTGTCGGCGTCATTCCCGCGAACGCGAATATCTCCGGCTCGGGCAAGGCGCTCGCCTATGCCATTGCAAGGCAGGAAAGCGCTTTCAACCCCGCCGCCGTCTCGTCCGCAAACGCCCGTGGCCTTCTGCAACTTTTGCCCGGGACCGCCAAGGCAGTCGCCAAGCGCCACAACATCACCTATTCAGCCGACAAGCTGACAGCGGACGCCGGCTACAACGCCACGCTCGGCGCGCATTATCTCGGCGAACAGATCGACGCCTTCGGCGGCTCCTACATCTTGACCTTTATCGCTTATAATGCCGGGCCGAAGCGCGTGCCCGAATGGATCAGCCGCTACGGCGACCCGCGCGGCAAATCCATCAATGAAATCGTCGACTGGATTGAGCGCATCCCCTTTCCAGAAACGCGCAACTATGTCCAGCGCGTGATGGAGAATTACGAGGTCTATAAGGCGCGGCTCGGGCAGTCGCCGGATATCGAGCGCGACCTGATCGGCGGGCGGTCTTCATCCTGATCGATTTGCTTTGAGGCTGAAGCAGGTTAGATTTCCTGAGCGCAACTGGGAAATCGCAATGTTTTCAAGCACCGCAGAAGGCTTCGAGGAAAAGACATACCTGTCAGCCGACGGGCTCAAGCTCTATGCCCGCGACTATGGAGCCGGGAATCGGTCGGCATCCGTCTGCCCACCGGTCATCTGCCTTCCCGGCCTGACACGCAATTCCCGCGACTTTCATCAGCTTGCGCTGATCCTCTCGAAGGACCCGGAGCGTCCCAGACGCGTGATCGCGCTCGACTATCGCGGACGCGGCCGCTCGGCGTGGGACGATAACAAGCAGAATTACAATCTCGGCGTGGAAGCAAACGACGTTCTGAGCGCCTGCGCCGCCTTCGGCATCACCCAAGCCGTCTTCATCGGAACGTCACGTGGCGGACTGATTCTGCATCTCATCGCCGAGATGAAGCCCGAACTGCTGGCATCCGTGGTGCTCAACGATGTCGGCCCGGTGCTCGAACTGGAAGGGCTTCGGCATATTCAAGCTTATCTCGCAAATCCGCGAAAGCCTCGTGACTGGGACGATGCGGCCGGATTGCTTCGCGAACTGCACGAGGCGGAATTTTCCGCTCTTTCCGCCGGCGATTGGCGCGGAATGGCCTACGCAATCTATCGCGAAACCGATGATGGATTGGTCACGGATATCGATCCGGCCATCGCCGAAGCCGTGATCGCTGCCGATTTCAGCAAGCCGCTGCCGGATCTTTGGACGCCGTTCGACGCAATGGCGGCGATACCGCTGCTGGTTATCCGCGGCGAGACTTCAAAACTGCTGTCAAAGGCAACGGTCGAAGAGATGCTGCGGCGGCATCCGGCAGCACGGCAGTTCACAGCAAGATGTCAGGGACATGCGCCGCTGCTGCATCTCGATGATGTGGCGGAGGAAATCCGTCGCTTTCTCCGCGACCTCTAATGGCATCCGTCTCAGGGCCATCGGAAGCAGACACCCGCAAAACAAAAAGCCCGGCTCGAAAGCCGGGCTTCCCGATTTGACCGAAGTCAGATCAGATTAGAACGAACGCTGCAGGCGGAAGAAGCCCGTTACGCCGTCTTCGTCTTCATCGCCATTGTCGTGGTCCTGGCTGATGTAGTTAACCGTCACCTTCGTCGTCAGGTTCTCGACGATTTCGTAGTCGAGCGTGACGCCAGCGCGCCATTCGCTGCCACCGTCGAAATCTTCGTCTGCGTCGATGTCGATGTTGTCGGTGTACTGAACAGCCGGGGTGATGGTGAACTTGTCAGTTGCCTTGACAGCGTACTGAGCAGCAATAGCCCATTCGCCGTTGTCATAGTAGTCGCTCGGGCCGCTCGCATATACACCGGCGAGACCGAAGGTGCCCGGACCGATGTCTGCGTAGATGATGCCACGGACAGCACCATCGGCGCGGTCGAGGTCGTAGCCGCCGAGAAGTTCCCAGCTGATGGCGCCGAACTTGCCGCCGACAGCAGCGTCGATACCGACGTTGTTGCCACCGTTGTCTTGACCCAGACCCGTACGGGTCAGCTCTTCAACAGCAATACCGGCGTAGAAGTCGCCAGAGTCGTACTGGTAGCGGATCGCGTTGAAGTTGGTGTTGTTGTTGATAACTTCGGTTTCACCGGAGAAGTCAGCATCCCACCAGTTGACGAACTTACCAACGCGGAAGCCGGCGATATCGATGTAGGCTTCATCGATAACCGTGTCGTTCTGATCATCCTGGCTGTTGGCAACACCGTTCGGGCGGAAGTTTGCCTGATAAACGATAACGCCGGTGAGCGGACCGTATTCAGTGTCGCTCTTCGCCGTGAAGGCAACCTGACCGCGGGTACGAGCCGACCAGTCTTCGCCGCCGCCGTTGTCAGCGAGGTCGCCGAACGTGAAGTCGGTCTGGAAGCGGATGTAACCTTCGATCTTAAGGCAGGTTTCCGTGCCCGGGATGTAGAAGTAGCCGGTGCCGTAGGCGTCGCAGACGCGAACGTATTCAACCGGTTCCGGCTCAGCAGCGACGATAGCGTCAGCGGCCTGAGCACCGGAAACTACTGCGAGAGCAGCAGCGGAGCCGAGAAGAAGGCTCTTGATGTTCATAGTGACCTCCAATTCAAAGTTTCGATCGGGTCTGGGATTTTTCGCCTTGAGCAGCGTTCCCTGCCCCATCCCCATGTTTCAAGAAGTCGGACGATCAACCGCCCTCGCTTCCGAGGTTGAAAATACAAGACCGCGCCTGCCACGCAATCACCAACTTACTCGTTTGTGGTATTTGCATCAGCCTTACCGCCGTCCTGTTGCTGAAAGGCCACAAGTTGGGCAGGCGCCGCCGCATTTCTTTATGCTTTGTTAAGAAACTGCCGGTTTTGCAGGGGTTTAGCATCGCCTCACATGTATGGCACGACGCATCCTGTGCCGCATTGATACCAATTTCCAGCCAGATTCGGCGGCTTTTATGACCGCCCCGCAATGCGACCGTGGATGAGGGGGCATCCGAATTGACGATGCTTCACCGCAGGAATCACTTCCGGATGAGAATTGATTCTCTTCAGGCGATTCTGGCGCGGGGGATTCGATTTTACCGGGATGCGTATCGGCCGAGAGCAGATCAAACCCGTTTTGTGATTTTCCTCCGACCTAAGAGACTGGCTGAGTTTAGAGCGGAACGCGATTGTCGGCGATGGTCAGGCGGCAATGGATGCCAAACATCCCACGGCAGGTGCAAACTTGACGCGGGTATTTTCTACCGGAAGGCTTAGGGAG
>NZ_JABEPH010000378.1:0-5524 GCF_013004495.1 Rhizobium sp. SEMIA 4085 | reverse complement strand
TCAGCGACAGATTCAGCCTCATTGTCGCGGCGGGCATCTGATTTGACGTAGTCGAGGCTTACAACCGTGAAGGGATACGCTCGGAAGATGCTGTCGTTCATCGGCAGCTCTCGCTCCAGGCGCGCTGCGGACGACGGCGTAACCGCCACCGCGGGGAAGTGGAACTTGTCCCGCATTTGATCGGCCCACTGCTTGACCAAGTGAGGCGGGCATAAGACGGAGAAGCTCTCGATCTCGCCACGATCGTAGAGCTCGCGCGCGATCAGACCGGCTTCGATGGTCTTGCCGATACCGACGTCGTCGGCGATGAGCAGACGCACGACATCCAGCTTCAACCCCATCATCAAGGGCACAAGCTGATACGAACGCGGGTTGAATCCGATGCGGCCAGCGCTGCGGAATGGACCAGCTCCGCGGCGCAGCGACATCTGAAACGCATCGCGAAGCAGCAGCGCCTCGTCCTGGGGGCCAACTCGGTCAGGGTCCGGCAGCTGGAACGTGGCGCTTTCGACGCCATCGATCTCGAGCGACCTCGAAACGACCTGGACGTCCCTCTCGCCGCCGGCGATTGGCCGCAGGTTCAGGATTTCCTCGCCGCTGCCAGGCAGGACGACCCACTCGCGGCCGCGCGCGCGGACGAGCTCGCCCGGGCCGAAGATCGTGGTCGTCATGACGCGCACTCCTTGATCGCTTCAGCTATCGCTGCGAGGACCGATTCCGATGTCTCAGTCCCGGCGGCAGCGACGATGAATGTGATGCCCTTGTCCTCCAGGCCGCGTCCGACCAGACCTTGGAGATCCTCGGCGATCACTGCGAAGCGGTGATCGCGCCAGATCCACTCAACCAAATGACCTTCGATCACGATCGGACGATTGTCGGCCGGCGGGAGGCCATGGGATTTCAGTGCCTCGGCGAAATCGCTCTTAGAGTGCTCACCATCAGTCACCCGGGCGGGGCCTGTTACCACCAGTTCTGCGTTAGCCAACCTGGAGAGCAGTAGGCGGAACTGTAGGGAACGACGATCGATGACTTCGTGGTCTGTCTGATTGTAGTACGAGAGCAAGCACTTATAGCAGCCTGCCACGCAGCGCGGATCTCCCTTGTCCTCCAGAGCGTCGACATGCCGTCCATTAACCTGGAAGTACTCAAGATCGAAATGGCAGATGGAGATCGCGGTGTCGACAACGCGGCGAAGGGTTTCGGTTTCCTTGACAAGTCTCGCGAGAACGCCGGCCCCGCCCTCTGTCGCCTCATAGACCAGTATGGCATGGCGGTCATCGCGCGACGGCAGTGGTTCGCCAAGTACCTCTCCCTCCTCGAGTTGAAAAGTCATCTCGATGCCGCGAAGAAGGGCATGCTGGAGGGTCGCTGTCGTTTCGACTGGCAACCTGTCTCCGCGGAAGCGGATCAGGAGTGCATTCTTTCTATCCTCAACGAATGGTACGATGTTCTGCGGTCGAACCTTGCTCGGATCCCTGATGGCATCCGCGTCCTCGTCCTCGGCCGCCGCCAACCAGTAGCCGCTTGCCGGGTTGATGGGATAGCCCAGGCTATCGTTCTTGGCACGGCGGCGAAGGCCCACATTGAAGCGACGGATGAGAGTCGCGGGTCCGAAAGACAGATCCGCGAACGCCTCACCGCCTTCGACCAACTGAGACGTCCTCACGTCCAATCGACCGGCGTCGCGGACGGGCCACTCGAAAACGGTGCGGATCTCGAAGCCCTGCCGTTGGCGATCCTCGTCGTTAGCGGTGATTCGGTCGGCCGGCATCGTTTCGACGCTCTCAATACGGAAGCCGTCCCGGATCTCGTCGGCGTCAGCCAACGTCGTTCCGCAGTTACGGCAAAAGTCCGGCTTTGGCACTGCATGCGAGCAGCCACACTCGCCGCAGATAACAAAGGCCTGCGTTGTGAGCTCGCCATTAGTCTCCTGCACGCCGGCGCGGATAATGACCCGGTTCACTCGGTGCGCGCGGCCCTCGTGATAGATCAGGCTTCGGGGCCCGAATTCGGAGATGCCGACGAACCGCGATCGTTGAATCGGGGCACGCGACTTCGACCCCCGGTACGAGCTCACAAATGCGGTGAGTGGCAGACGAGGGAAGTTGTAGCCCGGCAAAAACCCTTCAGTGGCCAGGTACCGGTAGGTGAAGTAGTCGGAGCTCTGGTTGTCCTCGCCAGCCAGGAGGAGCTGGATCTGGTCTTGGGCTTGCGCGGTTAGGCGTCGCGCTACGCGACGCTCCTGCTCGGAGGACGCGTAGCGGGAGAAAGCCTGCTGGGCGTCCCTTAACTGCTGCTCGGCAGATGTGAGCAATGACCGCCAGCGATCGAAAGCTTCGTTAAAGCGCACTGGCGCCTGCTTCATGATCCGCTCGGCATAAGCGTCGATGTCGCCAAGCCACGGGAGGTCTTCGCTTTCATCGTCGAACTCGCGATGTAGAATGTCCTTGGCAACAGCAGCTGCTCTATCCTTGGCCGCATCGTTTGCTGTCGCGGCTGCAATATCGCGCTTCAGCGAATTGCGATCGTTCTCCAAATCTACGACCTGGGCGATCTTCGCGCTCAGGATTGCTTCCGTCTCAGCGATCCAGATTGCCTGCAGGTGGCTCTCGACAAGGTCCTGGTTCTTTAGCTCGATTGTGGGAGCCCGCACGCGGCCCGCGACAATGTCGTTCTTGTTGTTGAAGTAGTACTGATCGTGTGGCGATTGCGCGGCACAATAGGTGACGATCAACGCCGCTTGTCCGTTTCGTCCCGCTCGGCCACCGCGTTGTGCGTAGTTGGCCGGAGTCGGCGGCACGTTCCGGAGGAAGACCGCATCGAGATCGGCGATGTCGACGCCAAGCTCCATTGTAGGCGAGCAGAACATCACCGGAAGGAACGTCGGGGTGTCAGCGAGCTCCTGCAGCTTGGCCGCGAACTTGGGAAGTTCGCGCATCCTTGCCCGATCCGCAGCCCTAAAGCGAAACCGAGCCTCGCGGACCTCTCTGGTCACCTGGTCGACCTGGGCGGTGTGCTCGCGCGCCTCGAGGCCGAACAACGCTGGGTCCTTTCGGCTCAACATCTCCGCTAAGGTCGCATAAAGTTCGGCGAAGAAAGCGTTACCGCCGTCGCGCGTGGTGGCAGCCGCCTCACCAAGCTTGAAAACGAACGCGCTCGGATAGATCACCCAATTGGGATTGATCTCGCCGGCGTAGGAGTCCCGACGCTCGAGGATTTCGTTGGTCAGAACTTCCAGTAAATCCTCCAGGACATGATTGTATTCCTCGACAGTCAGTCGATGTCCCCAAATCTTTCCCGCGCGAAGCTGCCGACCAAGCGCGGACGTCGGGCCGGATCGAATGCGCAAGGCTTCGTCACGAGCTACAATGTTTTTGGCGGGTGGATTGAGGAACAACGCCGACGACTGCCGGGAATTCTCCTCAGACAGATTCCACGGGGCTCGCAGTAACCCTTGAGAGCGGTCGCGCAATGCCTGCACGTTAGCGGCATCGAGCGAAACGGACTTGATGGCTAGATTGATCCGCATGTGATCGAGCAGCACGCGCATTCCCGTTTCGCGAACCGCAGCCGGTGCGTTGGCGAGAACGGGATGCCGACGCTCGAAGCGGTGGTCGGCCGCGGCAATGTCCGCTAGCCCCTTGTACTCGACCTTCATCATGCCGAGTCGAGCAAGATTAGGGTTGGTGATGCGCCAGATCTTGAGCTGGTCCACCCAGAAACGATGGATTAGCACCTCGCGCAGTGCCCTTTCGGCATCTGAAAGTGCTGCACCTTGGAGTTCGGGGTTCGACAACCACTCGATGCGCAGTCCCAGATGCTTCGAATCAAAGCCAAGGCAGCGCTGCAGTTCGCGACCGATCTGGTCGTCCTCAAGACCGGCTTCGCCGGCTTGTTGCAATGCGAGCAGCGTCGCAGCGCGCATGAGCGAGACGAAAACGAAGTCGTTAAAGTGCCCGGACTGAAGGGCAGCGTCCTGGCGGTTGTCGATGAAGCCCAAAATCTTCCGGTTGTGACGGTCCTGGTCGGAATTGGGCCGGTTCATCCAGTTTAGGATTGACGACACAATGATCGTGCTAGCGGAGCCGCGGCCTTCGGCGGTCAGGCCAGCGAGGCGAGCGCGGTCCGTTCCCCGCGAGCTGGTGGCCTCGCCGCAGGCCGGACAGAAGCGATATCGCCCGGGTTGAAACCAACCTTCGGTACCGCCGGTTTCGACCAGGTCGCCAGTGGGGGCGACGCGAACAAAGTGGTGCCGCCTCCGCGCGTATTCGCTCTTGAGCCTGACCTGCCCCGATTTCGTGGTTTCTTGCCACGCCTCTGGATAGTCCTCAACGGCGTCACTGAAATCGAGATCACTCCCCGATGGCATGAAGAAGCCGGCCTCTGAGCCGTCGTCGGCAGCGCTGTCGGCCATTTCGTCGATATCTCGCTCGACCAGGATCTCCTTGCTTTCGATCGTGCGGCGGATCACCGGCAGATGCTCTTGTCCGCAATGCGGGCAAAAGCGGAGTTGGTACAACCGCTTGTCGCCGGCCTCGTCCGGCAGGAAGCGCTGGCCGTTGAAGACCACGCGACGTTCGCCCTCGGGCTGGATCGTCATGTAGACTTGACCCGCGCCAGAGATGAACTGGTGTAGCCGAACTCCTAGGAAAGCCTTCTCGCTGCCGCTGCCGGTCCGCACTTTCTCGCTCCGACCGAGGACGAGTAGGAAACGCTCCAAAAAGCTCTGACACGTTACGAGATCCACGTCGCTGTCTTCTGACAACTTAGTTGCAGCATCCGTTAACGATCGGGGTGTCGCCCTGAGCCACGTGCCATCAAGCATGCCGTCCTTCTTCCCGGCGCGGACGCCGAGCACAGTCTCGATCCAAATGGCAATGGGATGAGACGCCAGCTGGGCATTGCTTGCACTCTCGTCCATGGGCGCCGAGATTGCCTGTGCGAGCCGGTCCCGTATTTTGTCCGCGTGGAGCTGGGGATCGGTGCGACGTTCGAGCCGCTCGGTGACCACGCGGCTCGGGGGGATGTCACAGTCGAACAGTTTGGAGGCGACATTAGCAACCGTGACCTCAGGCCGGTCATCGCTAGACATAGTAGCCGAGGTGCCGATGCACTGAAGGCCTCTGGGCGCGAGCTTCCGCCTTATTCGCCGTACCAGCATGGCGACGTCGGCGCCCTGCCGTCCGCGGTAGGTATGGAGCTCGTCGAGCACCAGAGTAGAGAGGCCGGCGCAGTTCTCAAGCACCTTTCTATCGACATCGTCCTGTCGGGTCATCAGCAGTTCGAGCATGACGAAATTTGTGAGTAGTATGTCCGGTGGATCGTCCGCAATCGCGCGGCGCTCCTCTTGGCTTTCCTGTCCGGTGTACCGCTTGAAGGTCACCTTCAGTTCTTCGGCCTTGCCATTGAAGTACTTCGCCAACTCCTCCTGCTGCGAGTTGGCCAAAGCGTTCATCGGATAGACTATGATCGCGCGCGTCCTGCGTCGGCCGCCGTGGCGCTCTTTCAGCGCGGCACTGATGAT
>NZ_JABEPH010000036.1:0-25668 GCF_013004495.1 Rhizobium sp. SEMIA 4085 | reverse complement strand
GTCCCACACCAAGCGTCATGAGGATTAGCAATTCGCTGATTTATGCCTCCAAGCACAGCCCAGGGCCAGAACTTGAGGGCGCTCTGTACGGTTCTGACATTTCTGCAGCGGTTGCTTCGGAAAGCTCCAGAGGCGCCATATCGAATGGCGATTAGGGGCATTCGATCGTCGCTGCGGCCGATAGAACGTGAATGGTCGTTCCATCCTCCCGCGCAGCGATCATCCGCCCGTCAAAGGCGCCCATTCCGTTGAAAGAGCCGGTCCCCGCAGAGCTCACCTGCCATCTCGATAGCCTCGCTACGAGGCTCATCCCGAATGGACGTATCACAACTGGCTTGTCGGTCACGTCTTAGCCATCATGGATGTTGGAGACATTCCGTGACATGATTTGCTCCTTGCAGCCAAGAGCAAGTCGTTTTCCAGGCGTCACGCCTGATCTTCATCTGCGGACCAGCATCAATCATGCGCCCTTTCGTTGCTAAAAGAAAGTTCTATTGGAAAAAGCGCTCTGAGGGCCCACCAGCGCGCTCCATAAAAGGTGGCCCCTCCAAGCACACCGAGATCGTTAGCGAAGAATTGGTCGCGTCACCGACAATCGACACTGCGAATTGGGTGTTGCGCTTCATTTCGACGTTAAAGAAACCTCTTGAATTCAACCGAAGTCTTTGCCACCTGATCGATCGTTTTTTCCATCATGGGAGATCATGACGCATGACGACGACCGCCGCGCACAACACTGCCGAAAACCACATCTTCGAAGCCGATGTGGCGCGCCTTCTGCATATGATGGTGCATTCAGTCTATTCGGATAAGGATGTCTTTCTGCGCGAACTGATCTCGAACGCCGCCGATGCGTCCGAGAAGCTTCGGTTCGAGGCGATTGCCACACCCACACTGCTTGCAAACGATCCGGACAGCCGGATCACGCTATCGCTCGACGAGGAAAAGCGCCAGTTGGTCGTCGAGGACAACGGTATTGGTATGAGTCGTGACGAATTGATCGAGGCGCTCGGCACCATTGCCCGCTCGGGAACCCGTGCCTTCATGGAGCGCATTGAGGCCAACAAGGCCGGCGAGGGCGCACCACTGATCGGACAGTTCGGGGTCGGCGTCTATTCCTGCTTCATGGTTGCCGAACGCGTGGACGTGGTTTCCCGGCGTGCGGGCGCCGATGAGGCTTGGTTGTGGTCGTCCGATGGTCGGGGCAGCTATAGCGTCAGCCCCGTGGACGTGGTGGATTCTCCGTCGCGTGGCACGCGTATCACTTTGCAGTTGATGGAGGACGCCAAGACCTACACATCCCGGTGGTCGGTCGAGCGGATCGTCAAGGAGCAGTCCGGCCATGTTCCAGTGCCGATCAAGATCATTGAAAAGCCGGGCGCCGAACCGATCCAGCTCACCGATGGTACCGCTCTTTGGACTCGTTCGAAAAGTGACATTTCGACCGAAGAATATACGGATTTCTACCGCGGTATTTCCGGACAGTACGACGAGCCTGCCGTGACTGTTCATTTCCGGGCCGAAGGACGGCATGAGTATACTGCACTAGCCTTTGTTCCGGGATCGCAGCCGTTCGACATGTTTGATCCTGACCGCAAGGGCCGGATGAAGCTTTATGTAAAGCGTGTCTTCATCACCGACGACACCGAACTCATGCCGCGTTATCTTCGCTTTGTGAGAGGCCTGATCGATACGGCAGACCTTCCCCTCAACGTTTCGCGCGAGATGATCCAGGCGAGCCCGATTCTGGCGGCGATCAGGAAGGGCGTCACCAGCAGGGTCGTAGCAGCGATCGAAAAACTCGCCGAGACCGACGCGGACGCCTTCATCAAGTTTTGGGAGAATTTCGGTTCAGTCGTTAAAGAAGGCATTTACGAGGATTTCGAACGCCGCTCGCAGCTGATTGCCCTGTCGCGCTTTAGAACCACGGCCTCGAATGACGGGTATCGCTCTCTGGCAGATTATGTGAAAGATGCCAAACAGGATCAGAGCGCAATTTATTATTTGACCGGCAACAGCCTGGACCAGCTGAAGGCATCGCCGCAGCTAGAAGGATTTCGCGCTCGCGGCATCGAGGTCCTGCTATTAACCGACTCTATCGACAGCTTCTGGGTGATGAATGCACCCGAATTCGAAGGAAGGACCTTCAAATCGATCACGCAAGGGACAGCCGACCTGGCGCAGTTCGCTACGCCCAATGACGAAGCAGCCACGAAGAGTGAAACGTCGGCGGATCTCGAGAGCTTCATCGCCTTTGCCCGCGAGACGCTCGCAGAGCAGGTTTCGGATGTTCGTGCCTCCGATCGACTGACGGAAAGTGCGGTTTGCCTCGTCGCATCTGAGCAAGGCTACGACCGCCAGATGGAAAAGATACTGCAGGGCGCAGGACGGCTCCAGTCGGCTGCAAAGCCTATCCTCGAGATCAATCTCGACCATCCGCTGGTGAAAGGAATTGCTGCCAAAGACGACGGCTCCTCGCTAAGGGAGGATGCAGCATTGCTCCTGCTTGACCAAGCACGGATCCTTGATGGCGACAGACCCGTCGATCCCCGTGCCTTTGCCGAGAGACTGACACGGGTATTCCAAAGAGCGTTGCAATTTTGATGGAGAGCTGGCGGTAGGCTTACTCTGCCGCAATAGTAACGCTTGTGCAACCGTGCTCGACATGCGCGGGACGCGGTACGAATGTCACCTCGCCGGCGGACCGCATGTCCGTCGGCAATGGAAGGGCAGCGGCTCTGCGTTGAAGCGATAACTATCGGGAAAGTGGGGCTGATCAGATCGATGATATCGTGTTGTCTGACGGCGCGACAAATCGCGGCCGAAATCTTGAGCATTCCTTGGCCGCGCCGGATGCCCTTTCCGGCACACGTGTTCGCGCGTGTCAGATCACTTGTGGATCTAAAAAATGCTTGCTCACGCTGGGACGTGGCCGCCTTACTACTCCTTCGCTTAAGCCTTTGGGACAGGCTTCGATGCGTGAGAAATATGGTATTCTTCGATCTCGCGCACGCTCTCACAGACCATCGACGCCCACGAGACGTGCGTTCCGCCAGTCCTATTCTGGCATCTGGCCCTGCCCCGTCTGCCCCCCAGCCCGCAGGGCCTTTTTTATGAGGTTATTACTGTGCGGCGACGTCCACCGCTTCGGACGATTGAATGGATTCCGTCGGGGCATTTCGAGCAAGCCCAGTCGTATATCGTGTTTTCATCTGTCAGCCCGAGCAGTAATCCCGAACACGCAAGAGGATTTCAACGAATTGCTTCTGGAGGTGGTCCTGTAAGTGCAATTCGGCTTGGGGATCCGAGCGACGTCCCGATATCTCAAAGGGCTGCGCGGCGGCGCGCTCTTCTAGGCGGGCGGCCGATCGCCTTGGTTCGTCGACGATCACGAACGGCTGGCGCGGGCGCATGTGTCGATGCGTGGCGACTTTATGAGCTTGAAGAAAGCAGCCATTGCAATGCCTTGTGTGCGACCAGCTGACGCGCAATTCCCTGTTGACAGTATTGTTATCGATAACATACGATGCCTTGCAAGTTCACAGAGCTTTGGGAGGAGCGCCGATGTCGAGCGAAAAACTGCTGGAGTTTCGCTCCATCACCAAGGAGTTCGGCGGCACTCGCGCCTTGTCGCAGGTATCGCTGGATTTGCATCCGGGGGAGATCCTGGCGCTTCTTGGAGAAAACGGCGCGGGCAAATCGACACTCATCAAGACCCTGGCCGGCATCTACAAGTCGGACGGCGGCGATATTCAGTTTCGTGGTGAACCCTATGTCCATCGGCCGCCAAAGCCTAACGAACGTCAGCCTCTCGCCTTTATCCACCAGGACCTTGGTCTGATCGAATGGATGACGGTCGGCGAAAATGTCGGACTGGCGCAGGGTTTCTCGATGCGTTCGCGCCTGATCGACTGGAAGCGAACGGAGGAGCGAGCCAGGGAGGCGCTGAATCTCGTCGGCTGCGACTTCGATCCGTCGACGCGTGTCCAGGATCTCACCCGGACCGAAAAGTCGCTTGTGGCAATTGCGCGCGCGCTCGCCGTGGAAGCGGACGTGCTTGTTCTCGACGAGCCGACCGCCAGCCTTCCGGCCGATGAGGTGGAGCGTCTCTTCCATGCTATCCGTCCGCTGAAAGCGCGAGGGGTGGCGATGATCTACGTGTCGCATCGGCTCGATGAGATTTTCCGCATCGCCGACCGGGTCGCGGTCTTGCGCGACGGACGCCTGGTTGGCCAGAAGCCGGTGGCACAGACTACGCCGGACGAATTGATTGAAATGATCGTCGGCCGCAAGACGGACCAACTCTTCGCCAAAGCGACAAGCAATCCGGGTGAGACGATCGTCAGCATTCGGGATCTTGCCTGCCGTAGCGCCGGACCTGTCTCCTTTGATATCCGGAAAGGAGAGCTGCTTGGGTTGGTTGGCTTGCGCGGCGCCGGTCAGGAACTGATCGGTCGGGCCCTTTTTGGCTGCGAAGCTTTTTCCGGCGCAGTAGATGTCGGTGGGGTAGTACCGGACCTGTCGAGCCCGGTCGCTGCAATGAGGTCCGGCATAGGCCTGATTGCGCGC
The DNA here is from genome assembly GCF_013004495.1 of Rhizobium sp. SEMIA 4085. Lineage (NCBI taxonomy): Bacteria > Pseudomonadati > Pseudomonadota > Alphaproteobacteria > Hyphomicrobiales > Rhizobiaceae > Rhizobium > Rhizobium sp. SEMIA 4085. Next base: position 21,099 of record NZ_JABEPH010000036.1, on the reverse strand, counting down.
GACCGCACCGAAGAATCCGTTGCCATGTCGCTGTCGCTTCGGGAAAACACCTTCCTCAATCCGGCAGCGTCCGGACGCAGGCTCCTTTCTTTCCTGTCGCCGTCTAAAGAAGCGTCCCTGGCGCGCACGATCGGCGAGAGTGTCGGATTGAGGCCGAACGACCAGAGCCTTCCGATCGAGGCGCTATCGGGGGGCAACCAGCAGAAGGTGGTTGTCGGCCGCTGGCTTGCAACTGGCCGCAAGCTTCTGATCGCCGAGGATCCGACCGCAGGCGTCGATGTCGGCGCCAAGGCCGACATCTATCGGCTGATCGCCCGTGCGCTTGAGGCGGGTCTGGCTGTCGTCGTCGTGTCGACGGATTTCGAGGAAATCGCACATATCTGCCATCGTGCCTTGGTGTTTTCACGCGGACGGATTGTACGCGAATTGCAAGGTGCGGATTTAACCACATCGGCGGTGATCGCTGCCGCGTCGGCTTCAGAGGCCGCTTGAGTTCCGGGAGAAGATAATGCAGTCGATCGAATCCACCGCCCTTGAGCCCACCCGAGCCGAATTGGCGGGCCTCAGCTATACGCAGAAGCTCCTGCGGTTCCTGCCAGTTTACGGCCTGGTCATCCTTTCTTTGCTGCTAATCGTGCTGTTTTCGGTTCTCCTGCCGCAGACCTTTCCGACGGTTCTCAATCTCCGCTCGATTGTCTCCGACAAGGCGATCATCGCTCTCCTGTCGCTGGCGGCCATGATCCCGATGGCTGCCGGCCGCATCGATCTTACGGTCGGCTACGGCATCGTGCTCTGGCACATTCTTGCGATCAGCCTGCAAACCGTGTTCGGCGTGCCATGGCCGGTCGCAGTCGTCATCGTGCTTGCACTCGGGGCTATCACCGGCTTCCTCAACGGTCTTCTGGTGGAGGTCGCTCGCATCGACTCGTTCATTGCGACGCTCGGCACTGGCACGGTCCTCTACGCGCTGGCACTCTGGCACACCGGCGGGCGCCAGGTGGTTGGCGTCTTGCCGGAGGGTTTTTACTCGTTGAACGGCACCATGGTTTTCGGCCTACCGATCACCGGCTTTTATGTGCTGCTGCTTGCCGTTGCGCTCTGGCTCATTCTCGAATATCTGCCGATTGGCCGCTATATCTATGCGATCGGTGCCAATCCGAAAGCGGCAGCGCTGAACGGCATTCCGGTCCGCCGCTTTGTCATCGCCGCTTTTGTCTCCTCGGGCACCCTTGCTGCACTTGCAGGCGTCCTGCTCGCCTCGAAGCTGCGTATTGGCCAGGCCAGTGTTGGCCTCGAGTACCTGCTGCCGGCGCTCGTCGGTGCCTTTCTCGGCTCGACCACCATCAAGCCTGGACGCGTCAACGTCTGGGGTACGATGACCGGTGTCATCATTCTTGCCGTCGGCATTTCCGGCATCCAGCAATTCGGTGGCTCGTTCTTCGTCGAACCACTCTTCAACGGCATCACCCTGCTCGTGGCCATTGGCATCGCCGGTTATGCGCAGAGGAAACGGGGTGCAGTTGGAAAAACGGCAGCCGCGAGTCCGGGATCTGCAAACCCACCGAAAAACTGATTGCCGTCGGCTCACAATCTTCAAAGGGAGGAAGAACCATGAAACGCAGAACGCTCATCCAGAGTTCCGTCGCCGCACTGGCCTTGATGCTCGCGGGGCCGGCACTGGCAGATGCCATGTCCGACGCCAAGGCGGTGGTCGAAAAATATGCGACCCGCATCACCACATGGGACGGACCGAAGACAGGACCCAAGGCGCAGGAGGGAAAGACGATCGTCGTGCTCGCCGGCGATCTGAAGAACGGCGGCATCTTGGGCGTTACCACCGGCGTCGAGGAGGCCGCAGCTGCCATCGGTTGGCAGGTTAAGGTTCTCGACGGAGCGGGCTCGATCGGCGGCCGCACGGCAGCGTTCGGCCAGGCCATGGCGCTGAAGCCGGCCGGGATCATCATCAACGGCTTCGATGCCGTCGAGCAGGCGCCGGCTCTTGAGCAGGCAAAGGCTGCGGGAATTCCGCTCGTCGCCTGGCACGCGGGTCCGGTCATCGGCCCTGACGAAAAAACCGGCCTTTTCGCCAATGTCAGCACCGACGCGATGGAAGTTTCCAAGTCGGCGGCAGACTGGGCCTATGCAGATGCGAAGGGCAAACCAGGTGTCGTAATCTTCACCGACTCGACCTATGCGATTGCCATCGCCAAGGCCGACAAGATGAAAGAGGAGATCGAAAAACTCGGCGGCAAAGTTCTTGAATATGTCGATACGCCCATTGCCGAAACCTCCCAGCGCATGCCGCAGCTGACGACATCGTTGCTGCAAAAATACGGCGACCAGTGGACCCATTCGCTCGCCATCAACGATCTGTATTTCGACTTCATGGGCCCGTCGCTGGCAGCCGCCGGCAAGGGCGGTACTGACGCGCCAATCAATGTCGCTGCCGGTGACGGCTCGGAATCGGCCTATCAGCGCATCCGCGCCGGCCAGTTCCAGAAAGTTACGGTCGCCGAGCCCCTCAACCTGCAGGGCTGGCAGCTTGTCGACGAGCTGAACCGCGCCTTTGCGGGCCAACAGTGGTCTGGCTATCTCTCCCCGCTCCATGTCGTCACCGCCGACAATGTCGAATTCGATGGCGGCCCCAAGAACTCGTTCGATCCGGAAAGCGGTTACCGCGACGAGTATAAAAAGCTCTGGGGCAAGATGTAGCAGCCTCCCTCCCGGAAACTGGGCACCGCGAATGGTGCCGTTTTTTTTGCACGTTGCGTCGCAAGCGATGTTGACGGAAGGATGAACAGGCAGTCGATTATCGTTTCGTCGTCGTGTTGCCCTGAATGAGCTGGATCTCAGCCCGCCACGATCTGTTCACGTGCACGTGTGCAAGTATATTCAAGAGCGCCTGAGCCGCCGTCTTTCCGATCTCGGCGCGAGGTACATCAACGGTCGTAAGTCTGGTTCGGACCGTGTTGGGGATGGACGTGCCGTTAAAACCCACCACGGACATCTGCTCTGGAACTGAAATTCCAGCTTCATACAGATAGGAGAGGCCACCAAGCGCCATCGCGTCGTTCAGAAAGTGAATAGCCTGGATCTCGGGATGATCGCGGATCAATTCCTGCGTAAGGGCGCGTCCTGTTTCGGCCTGTCTCGGCCGATTCTCGCAAACCATGCTGATCACGTCGATGTTGGCGCTTGCAAAAGTAGACCGCATGGCATGGTAGCGCCAGCGGGCGCAGAGATCCTTCTCCAATTCGGCGCCGATATAGGCAACATGCCTCAGGCGGCGCTCCAGGAAATGCGCAGCAACGAGTTGCCCTGCCTCCGTGTGCGAAGGGCCTGCGCTGAAATCGAGATCCTCATTGTCGCAATCCCACAATTGAATGGCCGGGCAGGTGCGTCTTTCCAGCAATTTGTCGCAAGCGGCGCTTCGTGCCATGCCGCCGTTTAGCAAAAGCCCTGCCGGGCGGAAGGACAGCATCTCGCGCACGAGATCTGCTTCAATGCCGGGATCGAAATGAGATTCTCCGATAAAGGTATGAAGTCCATTGGGGCGCAGGATGGCGTTTACCCCACTCAGCACTTCAGAAAAGACGATGTCGCTCATCGAGGGGATGATCACGGCTACCATCCGGCTCTTGCGCGAACTCAATGATCCGGCGAGGGTGTTCGGCAGATAGCCAAGCTCATCTGCGGCACATCTCACCCTTTGTTGCGTCTCCTCGGAAATATTGCCGACGCCTCGCAACACCTTTGAGACTGTCATGCTGCTTACGCCTGCCTTTGCCGCCACATCAAGCAGCGTGACGATCCGCGTCTTATCCTTTGCCACTTGCCTCATTCCCACGCCTGTCTTGAAAAGTAAAAACTGGCTTGACAGCCCGATTGTTATCGATAACATAAAATGAGGTTAACGATAACCCTTGCATGATTCAGATGCAATGCCCGTGCAAGGGGATCCAGAGGAGGCGAGTAATGGAGCGGTTCTGTCGCTCCAGAGATCGCAAGCACGAGCAAGAGCTCAGTCAAATCAGGTGGAGGAATGTCATGAATGTTCGTAACTCTATGCGCGCGGTTGTAGCGGCAGCCGCACTCGCCATCACGTCCTTGGCGATGACGGCCGAAGCCGGGGCGGTCTCGCTCAATGACATCATATCACGCGGCACGGTCCGGATCGGCGTTCTGACCGGTGCGCCGCCGATGGGGATGGTGGATGAAAAAGGTAATCCGACCGGCTACGACGTTGACGTCGCCAACTTGATTGCCGGATATCTCTCGCTGCCCGTCGAGCTCGTCCCACTGACGCCGCCGGCCCGCATTCCGGCGCTCCAGACCGGCAAGGTCGATTTTCTCGTTGCGACGCTGGCCCCGACGGGTGAGCGGGCCAAGACCGTCATGTTTACCCAGCCCTACAGCGCCTTTAACATGGATATCATATCCGGTCCCGACCAGAAGTTTGCGAGCCTTGCCGATCTCCAGGGCAAGCGCGTCGCGGTCAATCGGGGTTCGTCACAGGAAACCGCTCTTCGCAAGGCGGCGGTCCCCGGGATGGAGCTCGTGGTTTTCGAAGACGACTCCACCAGTGCGCAGGCGCTGATTGCCGGTCAAGCGGATGCGGTCGCACTGCCATCGACTGTGGGAGAAGCGATCATCAAGCAGCGTCCGGACGCTGGCCTCCAGGTCGGCTTCACATTCTTCCAGCAAGGCAACTCGATGGCGACAAAGCTCGACGATTTCGAACTGCGTCAATGGCTGAATACGTCGATCTATCTGATGAAAATCTCCGGCGATCTCGACAAGATCGCGACGAAATGGACGGGCCGTCCGATGCCGACCCTTCCGTCCTTCTGATTGAGCTTGCGTGAGAACCTGCCGGTGAGGCACCGGCAGGCCGCGAAACTTCGACGGAGCTCGCTTATGTCCTACACATTTCAATTCGGCGTGCTGGCCCAGTATCAGGACGAAATCCTGAGCGGTATCTGGCTGACGATCAAGCTGTCGATCCTTTCGATCGTTCTCGGTTCGGCAGCAGGTGTCATGCTTGCATCCTTGCGCTCCATAAAGGGCGGTGCCGTGCGGTATCTTGTCGATGCTTACGTCGAGGTGATTCGCAACACGCCCTTTCTCGTCCAGCTCTTCATCGTCTATTTCGGCCTGCCTGGGCTTGGTATTCGCGTGGGCGCCGATACGGCGGCGCTGATCGGCATGACCATCAATCTTGCCGCCTATTCAACGGAAATCATCCGTGCCGGCATCGAAGCCGTGCATAAATCTCAGATCGAAGCGGGCGAGGCGCTTGGCTTCTCGCGTTTCCAGATCTATCGCCACGTCATTCTGGTGCCCGCGGTCGCCAAGGTTTACCCGGCGCTGTGCAGCCAGTTCGTGTTGATGATGCTGGCCTCTAGCATCTGCTCGGCAATCTCGACCCATGAGCTTGCCGCCTCGGCCGCTTTCGTCGAATCGCAGACCTACCGGTCCTTCGAAGTCTATATTGTCGTCACGCTGATCTATCTGGCGCTGGCGCTGGCGCTGCGCGCAGCCCTGGCATTCATCGGCATGTGGCTTTTTGGCAGGCGGGTTGCCCGCCGCACGATGACGGCTCTGCCGGAGGTGCCGGCATGACGCTGAGAACATTCGGTTTCGATGAGTTCGGATTCTTGCTGCAAGCACTGCAGTGGACCATTCTCCTAACGGTCATCGCCCTTGTCGGTGGAGGTCTGCTCGGCTTTGCCGTGGCGCTAGCCCGTACCTCACCCGTCAAGGCGGTGCGCTTTGCCGCAGGTTCCTATATTCAGGTTATCCAGGGCATTCCGGTGCTGATGATCCTGTTTTTGTCCTATTACGGCCTCAGCCTTGCCGGGCTTGAGCTGCCGCCGCTCTTTGCCGCCGGCGCATCGATGACGATCTACGCGTCAGGTTATCTCGCGGAGATCTGGCGCGGCTGCATCCAGGCGGTGCCTCAGCAGCAATGGGAAGCTTCGGAATCGCTTGCCATGACCCGCCTTCAACAATATCGCTACATCATCCTGCCGCAGGCAATCCGCGTTTCGCTGCCGCCAACCGTCGGCTTTGCGGTGCAGGTGGTGAAGAACACGTCGATCACATCGATCATCGGCTTCGTCGAACTCGCCCGCGCAGGGCAGCTTGTCAATAACACGACATTCCAGCCGTTCCGCGTCTTCATCGCGGTGGCCGCTCTTTATTTCGTCGTCTGCTACCCATTGTCCCAGCTGTCGCGTTGGCTGGAAAGGAGGCTTCATGCCGGAAGTAATCGTTGAAAATGTTCACAAGAGCTTCGGTGCGCTCGAGGTTCTCAAGGGCGTATCGCTCAGCGTCGGGCGCGGAGAGGTCTTTGCACTGATCGGCCGGTCCGGTTCTGGAAAGAGCACGCTGCTACGCTGCATGAACGGCTTGGAAAAGATCAACTCCGGCCGCATCGAAATCGCCGGCCATGCGCTTGGAGGAGACGCAAAGGCGCTGCGAAGCCTGCGCACCGATGTCGGCATCGTCTTCCAAAGCTACAACCTCTTTCCACATTTGACCGTGGGCGAGAACATCATGCTGGCGCCCCGCATTGTCAAAGACGTTGCGAAGGCTCAGACACGGGAGATCGCCCGCGAGGTCCTCCAGCTCGTGGGCCTGTCGGAAAAATTCGATGCCTATCCGGACCAGCTTTCCGGCGGCCAGCAGCAGCGTGTGGCGATTGCCCGGTCACTTGCAATGCGCCCGAAGGTGATGCTCTTCGACGAGGTCACTTCTGCGCTCGATCCGGAACTGACCGAGGAAGTGCTGACGGTCATGGAGAAATTGGCCCGCGATGGAATGACCATGATACTCGTCACGCATGAGATGGGTTTTGCGCGCAGGGTGGCTACGCAGACGATCTTCATGCACAAGGGCACGATCTGGGAGCAGGGGGCATCCAAAGAGCTGTTCGCTAATCCACAGACGCCCGAGTTGCGGCAGTTTGTGAAATCGGACGTTAAGTAATCGTGACAGGGCGGGTGGGCAGGCAATCTTCTTCCGGCCCGCTATTTCCTCAGCGGCTAGTTTGGCGCAGGATCAAATCCGGTCGGATCGTTATCACGCCCACGCTGTCTGAAAGCGACCCGTCCAGGACGTCGATAATGAGCCGCGCCGTTTTTGCTCCGATGTCGGCTGCAAAGGCATTGATCGTTGTCAGACTGGGAACGCAAATCGCGCCGATCTCGTAATCGCCGAAGCCGCCGATGGCAATCTGGTCCGGCACCGCGACGCCGCGCCGTTGACATTCGGTAAGGGCGCCGAAGGCCGAAAGATCAGAAACGCAGATGACCGCTTCGGTATCTGGGAAATGCTCCAGCAACCGGCCCATCGCATTCGCGCCCTCGCGCATTGAAATCGGCGGCGGCCCGGCGGCAATCAGACGTGTCGCGTCCAGCCCGTGATCCTCCATCGCGGTTATGAAGCCGGCCCGCCGATCGCTGCCGCGCGTGTCGCGATCGGCATCACCACCAATGAAGGCGACCTTTCTATAGCCGACAGTGACAAAATGATCGATCATCTCGCGCACCGCCGATGCGTTGGAGAACCCGACCACGTGTCCAATCGGGTCTTCCGGAAGATCCCAGGTTTCAATGACGGGGATGCCGGCATTCGACAGGAGTTTTCGGGCTCGCGATGTATGTTTGCCGCCCGTGACCACGATTGCTTCGGGCTTGCGCCGCAAGAGCTGCTCAATCAGCCGTTCTTCTTCACGAACGTCGTAGTTTGTGTAGCCGAGCAGAACCTGTAAGCCCTTATCTGACAATCCGTCCGACAGCGCCCGCACCGTATCGGCGAAATTAGCATTGTTGATCGAGGGGATCGTAACGGCCACGAAGTCCGTGCGCTGTGATCGCAAATTGGAAGCCGTGCTGTCGAAGACGTAACCAAGCTCCTCGGTTGCGCGTCTGACAGCCTCGCGTGTCTCTTGGCTGACGGAGGTGTCGCGCTTGAAAGCACGCGACACCGTCATCGGCGACACGCCTGCCATGCGGGCGACATCTGCCATGGTTGGTGGTTTACGAATATTGGGCATCTGCATCCATGTTATCGTTACCAGATCCATACAACCGGCTTTACGCATGATTTGCAAGCAGGTTGTGACTTGCCCCGTTCAACGGACAGCCGATGCTTTGGGTCGCCCGCTTGCCGGTAGTCGAACAGCCGAGAGATTAGCTCGCCGCCACGGCGTCGAGCTTAGAGCGGGAATTCGTTTGCCTGGGTCACATGATGATGGATTCGCCCGTCAAAAAAACGTGCCAATACTTCTTCCGTCGCTGCCTTTGCCGCGGTGCGGGCTGGACTTGCAAGCGCGGTCTCGACTGTTGCGAGATCGGGATAGTTGATCGCAAGGATCATCGGAATTTCCGGCGCTCCTTCATCGCGGGCATCGGCGAAGGTTACCCGGACATCGAGGGCGCCCGGAAAGGCCTTCCATTTCGGCAGGATGTCGTTGAGCACTGCGGCCCGAAACGCCTCCGTTTGACCGTCCTTCACTTTTCCTTCGAAGAGGGCATAGCGTGTTATCATTGTACGATGTCCTTGTTGGGTCCCTTGAAAAATTCCATCAGGGCGGCCTGGTCCTCACCGCCGAGACCGGCGGCAGTCAGCATGCGGTGAATTTCGGCGCACAGCGCCGTCAGCGGCATGGCGGTGTTGGTGCGACGGGCGAGATCCTGCGCCCCGCTCAAATCTTTGACCATGTTGTCGATCCGGCCGGTGCGACGATAATCTTTGACGACAAAGCGCGGCATGTATTCTTGCAGGATTGCGCTGTCGGCCCGGCCGCCTTTCAATGCCTGCGGAATCTTTGCCGCATCCACGCCAGCGTCGAGGGCCAACTGCGTCGCTTCCGCCACGGCCAGAAAATTCAGCCCGCAGAGAACCTGGTTGATCAGCTTCGTTGTCTGGCCGGCGCCGGCAGGCCCCATATGGGTGTAATTCGAGGCAACGTGCCGCAGCACCTCGTAGGCATCAGCGACGTCTTGTTCCTTGCCGCCGGCCATAAGCGTAAGCTGTCCGACCAATGCCTTGGGCGCGCCACCCGACAGGGGACTGTCGACCCAGCGCAGGCCCTTTTGCGCCGCCTCGCACGCCAGGGCCTTCGTCGCCTCCGGATCGATCGAGGACATGTCTATGATGACAGTTCCGGGCCTGGCGCCGCCTGCAACGCCGCCTTCGCCGAAGACGGCGAGGCGGACGATTTTCGCCGAGTTGAGGCTGAGGATGACATAGTCCGAGCCGCCGGCTGCTTCCGCCGCGCTTGCCGCCGGCAGAGCGCCTTTGTCGACCAACTCGCGCATCTTGGCCGCGTCAGGATCAAAGACCGTCAAATGAACCCCGGTTTCGAGGAGCCGCGTTCCAATGGCGCCGCCCATCGCGCCGGCACCGATCAATGCAACCTTGTTCGTCATGTTTTCACTCCTTCCAATTGCGTGACGATTGCTTCGACGATCGCGCCGAGCGGTCGGTCGATATCCACGCTGAACGCGTTTTCGCCCGCGTCTGGTGGTTCCAGCGCTGCGAACTGGCTCGTCAGCAGGCCGGCCGGCATAAAATGACCTTTTCGTGCATTCATTCGCGCCTTGATGACTTCGGGCGTACCGGCAAGATGAATGAAGGTGATTGTCTCTCCGGAAGTTTGCGTGATGTGAGCGCGGTAAGCTCGCTTAAGCGCCGAACAGCCGACGATCTGCGGCCCTTCGGACTTGGCAAGAGTCTGGCCCACGAGCGTCAACCATGGCCAGCGATCCTCATCGTTCAAGGCCATGCCGCGGCTCATCTTGTCGATGTTCGCAGACGGGTGAAGATCGTCGCCGTCGAGATATGCCGCCCCTAATCGTGCGGCAAGTGCGGCCCCGACCGAGGACTTGCCGCACCCCGCAACCCCCATCAGCACCATTCGCTGCCGAACCTCAAAGAGAGGCCGTAATGCCACCGTCAACATAAAGCACATGTCCGTTCACAAATGAGGATGCGTTGGAGGCGAGGAACACGCAGGCGCCGACGAGTTCGTCCACCTTACCCCAGCGGCCGGCCGGCGTGCGCTTTTCCAGCCATGCGGAAAAGGCGGAATCGGCAACCAATGCGGCGTTCAATGGGGTATCGAAATAGCCGGGCGCAATGGCATTGCATTGCAGCCCGTATTTGGCCCAGTCGGTCGCCATTCCCTTGGTCAGGTTGCCGACGGCGCCCTTGGTCGCCGTGTAGGGTGCAATGCCGGGACGCGCCAATGCAGTCTGTACGCTGGCGATATTGATGATCTTGCCTGCTTGGCGTTTGATCATGTGTCGTGCGACCGCCTGGCCAACGTTGAAAACTGTTGAGATATTGGTCCGCATGATCTGCTCGAACGCGTCCGCCGGAAAGTCCTCGAGCGGAGTGCGATGCTGCATTCCCGCATTGTTTACGAGGATGTCGATCGCACCGATCGCTGCTTCGAAGCCATCCACCGCTGCGCGAACGGCCCCATGATCGGTCGCGTCGAATGCCAATTGATGCGTGCTGCCACCGAGGCCGCTGGCGGCTTCCGCAAGTTTTGCAGCGTCGCGGCCATTGAGCACGATTTCGGCACCGGCATTGGCAAGACCGCGCGCAAGGGCAAGGCCGATCCCCTGCGACGATCCCGTGACGAGGGCTCGGCGGCCCGTCAAATCAAACAAGTCCTGCCCCATGGTTTCCCTCATTTTTTGTCTCGACATTCGCAATGCCCATCTTTATGTTATCGATAACATTAATTGTCAAGGGACGGAGACACCGAAATGAGCAAACCCCAGATCCTTCAAGTCGGCCCCTATCCGGAATGGGACGAAGTGCCTCTGAATGCTGCATTTTCGGTTCATCGCTACTTCGAGGCCTCCGACAAGTCGGACTTTCTTGCTGCTGTCGGCCCCAATGTCCGGGCGATTGCCACGCGAGGCGAACTCGGCGCCAACCGGGCCATGATCGAAGCCTGCCCTTCACTCGAGCTGATTTCAGTCTATGGGGTTGGTTTTGATGCCGTCGATCTGGCGGCTTGCCGGGAACGTGGCATCCGCGTCACCAACACACCGGACGTGCTGACGAGCGACGTAGCGGATCTTGGCGTGGCGATGATGTTGTGCCTGTCGCGCGGCATGATCGGCGCGGAAAGCTGGGTAAAGGACGGAAGCTGGGCGGCAAGGGGGCTCTACCCGCTGAAGCGTCGCGTGTGGGGCCGCCGCGCCGGCGTACTCGGCCTTGGCCGGATCGGCTATGAAGTGGCCAAACGCCTTCAGGGCTTCGATATGCGCAGCGCGTATTGCGAGGGGGCGCCAAAAGATTTCGCTGCCGATTGGAAATTTATCGCCGATCCGGTAGCGCTCGCGGCGCATTCGGATTTCCTGTTCGTCACTTTGGCCGCTTCTGCAGCCACCCGCCACATCGTCGGCCGCGAGGTAATTGCGGCTCTCGGCGAGGAGGGGATGTTGGTCAATATCTCCCGCGCTTCCAATATCGATGAAAATGCCCTGCTTGATGCACTCGAATGCGGTGCGCTGGGCTCCGCCGCCCTTGACGTGTTCGAAGGTGAGCCGAAGCTCAACCCACGTTTTCTCGCCCTCGACAATGTGCTCTTGCAGCCACACCACGCATCTGGAACCATCGAAACACGCAAGGCCATGGGACAGCTTGTTCGTGACAATCTCATGGCGCATTTTTCCGGTCAGGCCCTGCTGACCCCGGTTCTTTAAGGAGCGCGCCGATGAAAGCCATCGTCATTCACGGACCGAAAGACCTGCGTATCGAGGAGCGCCCGATCGAAGCGCCAGGACCCGGAGAAGTGCGCCTGCGCCTTGCCACCGGTGGCATCTGCGGCAGCGATCTGCACTATTACAATCACGGCGGCTTCGGCGCAGTCAGGCTGCGGGAGCCGATGATCCTTGGTCACGAGGTGTCAGCGTATGTGGAAGCACTCGGCTCGGGCGTTGAGGGATTGAAATCGGGCCAGCTCGTCGCTGTTTCTCCGTCCCGGCCGTGCCGATCCTGCCTATACTGCCAGGAAGGGCTTCACAATCAGTGCCTCAATATGCGGTTTTATGGCAGTGCCATGCCTTTCCCGCATGTCCAGGGAGCATTTCGAGAGGCCCTCATCGCCGATGCCATTCAGTGCGTGCCGGCCGACGGCCTTACCCCAGGCGAAGCGGCGATCGCAGAACCCCTGGCCGTTACTCTTCACGCTACTCGCCGGGCCGGAGAAATATTGGGTAAACGGGTTCTGGTGACCGGCTGCGGGCCGATCGGCCTTCTATCGATCCTCGCAGCCCGCCGTGCTGGCGCTGCCGAAATCATCGCAACGGATCTGTCGGATTTCACACTGTCGCTGGCTCGCAAGGTCGGCGCGGACAGGACAATCAATATGGGAGACGAGCCGGATGCGCTGACCCCTTACGCAGCCCAAAAGGGCTCATTCGACGTCCTGTACGAGTGCTCCGGTGCCGCGCCTGCCTTGGTTGCCGGCATCGCTGCTCTTCGTCCGCGCGCCGTGATTATTCAGCTTGGTCTTGGTGGAGACATGAACCTCCCGATGATGGCGATTACAGCCAAGGAGCTGGATCTGCGTGGTTCCTTCCGCTTTCACGACGAGTTTGCGACCGGTGTCGGACTGATGCAAAAGGGGCTGATCGACGTGAAGCCGCTGATTACCCACACACTTCCCCTATCCGACGCTGTGACGGCCTTCGAACTGGCAACTGATAGGAGCCAGGCGATGAAGGCGCAGATTGCCTTTAATTGACACCAGTCGCAACCCGCGTCCGGCGGTCCGAATAAGAATGGCCCGGTAAATCTGGGAGAAGAACGCAATGTCATGTTTCGAAGTGCTTGATCCGCTGTTTGGCACCTATGTGCTCCCCAATGCGCCGGTCAAGCAGATCGCCACCGGCTTTGACTGGGTCGAGGGCCCGGTCTGGTTCGGCGACGCCGGATGCCTACTGTTCTCGGACATTCCGAATAATCGCATCCTTCGCTGGTCCGCGGGCGCTGGGGTATCGGTATTCCGAGCGCCGTCAAACTTTGCCAATGGCAATACGCGCGACAAGCAGGGCAGATTGGTGACATGCGAGCATGGAACGCGGCGGGTGACACGGACGGAACTCGACGGTTCCGTCACTGTAATTGCCGACAGCTACCGGGGCAGGCGGCTAAATTCCCCTAATGATGTGGTGGTAAAATCGGACAATTCGATCTGGTTTTCCGATCCGCACTACGGGATCATGACCGACTACGAGGGCTTTCGTGCCGAGCAAGAACTGCCATGCCACGTCTACCGGGTGGAGGCCCCCGGAAAGATCGAAGCCGTGCTGACGGATTTTGCCTGCCCGAACGGCCTGGCCTTTAGTCCAGACGAATCTCGCCTTTATGTCGCTGATACCGGGCGGATGTTCAGTTCAGATCCGCGGCATATCCGGGTCTTCGATGTTTCGTCCGACGGTAGGCTTGTCGGCGGAGAGGTGTTTTGCGCCATCGATCCCGGATGCGCGGATGGTTTTCGGATCGACGATGAAGGTAACCTGTGGTCTTCGGCAGCCGATGGGGTACACTGCATCGCCCCGGACGGTCATCTGATGGGCAAGATCCTCGTCCCGGAGCTTGTGTCGAACCTTTGCTTCGGTGGTCGCGCAAAACATCAGCTCTTGATCGCTGCGACAACGAGCATTTATGGAATCGTCATCAACCGAAGAGGCGCTCAAGGTCCGTGAGTTCACCCGATAGCGCGATCAAATCTGAAATCGAACACTACGGTTTTCAGTTCGAACCTCTTCAAGGCGATTTTGCTGGTGCATTTGTCTCGCACACCGCGGTTGAAGCTGCCTGTTACGCCCCAAACGACCTTAGATCAAAGCAGTCCAGTGGTGCAGCCGACCGCTCGTCGCCTCATGTCGACAAACCTCTCCCCTGAAGAGTACCGCAGCCATTGCCTCTTCGAAGCCTCAAGAAGCCACCGGGGCACCCACGAATGCGAAATAGAGCCAGGCAATCGCAAACAAAGCAAGCACGCCGAGTACAATGAGAATCTTACGAAGGCGGGGATCTCGCTGACGGGGCGGCCTGGGCTTGCGAAACTTGATGATATTGTCGTCCATCACGCAGCCTTAGCGCGATTGCCGGGCGAAGTGCAAGTCGATCGAATTCCGCCACCTCTCCTAGAGCTGCGTCAAATCCGGGCTCAGCCCAGTCTCTTCGGCGCACGCTTTCCACTGCTTCGTATGAAATCCGCCGCGAGAAAAGCTGCCCACCAATATTTAGCGGCAGGTATTGATCTGCCCGGTCGTAATTGCTGCGCACATCAGATCGTAGGGCGCTTTGCAGTTCTGCCCGAACCGATCAGGGCTGAGCAGTTCTGCGCGTGGGAGTGGGAATTGCAGATCAACACGTTAAAGATCACTGCGTCCAGCAGCCCCTGCGGAAGAGACGAGATCGGCGACGCCATAAAGGTCTGTGGTAGCGTGACGCCGGATCCACCTGCCGCATTCTCATATTTCTGCGATGGGAAGTATGGAGCCTGTTGATTTATATATCGGTGTGCCTGGGCGGCTCGAGTTTGTCGGCAGATCCTTGCCAGCCCGCCTGGAGTTCGCGACTGAGGGAAGACCACGACGAGCGGGAATTCGTGCCGACCAGCCAGGAGGTCGAAACCGATAGCAAATGCTTCTCATCGAAGTCGCGACAGCCAAGGTAAAGACGAAGAGGCCGTGCGTCGTCAAGAGATCGATAACGCCACCATGAGCGCCGCGGCCCAGAACAGGGCCGACAGTTCAGCTGCCACCATGAAACCAACAGCGGTATCGCTCATAATCTAAACCCTCCTTAGGCAACCTCCATTGCTGAAAGGAGACTATAGGGCACAGCTGGAGGTTCGGCTACCCAATGGGTGTCAACTATTCGTCGAGCAATCGAATCAAGACCCGGCCGGGAGGGACGAGTTTGGGACGACTTCATGTAAGCAGGGAGTACATCAGAACGCCGACGGAACCCCAGAAAACAACCATTACGAGTGACATCGCAATCACGAAGATCTTTGCCATAGCGAAAAATTCACAACCCGCTCGCGTGCAAACATACTGTAGTTGCCGAAAGGTGGTATCGGCACGAAGTCTGAGAAACGGTCGGACTTTGGTCCGATATTCGCCCGACTGGGCCTGACGGTGTTTCGGAGTGGCATTGAGCCCATCTCCATGAAGGACCGTGGCAAACTGGCAGCCGAAATCCTAAAGGAAAGGGCCGGGCGACACGCGCACCGGCCCTTCCTGATCAATCGACGACGGCTGCCAGTACATCCGTGGTCAGCCGTCAGTACGAATTTGATGAATCCATGATAGCCTCTTCGACGAGAAGCGCTATTACCCAAGGGTAGTACTTTTGGCGGACTTGCGGTCGCCACCCCCACTGGTCGAGGGAGGGCGCATCGGGGATGGGCACGGGAACGTTCTCATCGGTGCCCGACAGTGTGCTCTGACCGCACACGCGCCGGGCGCAGCTATCCTGGGCGCAGAACAGGGCGGAACATTGGGCCGGGATCGAAAGACACGCCGGTCATTGAAGCGAACGGACCGGGCGATTCGGGAGGGACACCTCTTCAAGAACTACCTAGATTGGATCAATCGACAACGTTTCCACACTGGCACAATCTCATTTTAATTCCCTGAGGCGCAAAGGAGAGATCATGAATAAAGCCGTTAATGCGAAGGAGCCAAGTGCAGTCGACATAGAAGTTGGAAGGCGAATCCGTATGCAACGACGGGTGCTGGGCATGAGCCAGTCAGCGCTTGCTGAACGGGTCAGTGTCACATTTCAGCAGGTGCAGAAATACGAGAAGGGCAGCAACCGGGTGGGGGCGAGCCGGCTTCAGGGCATTGCCGACTGTCTGAACGTGCCTGTTTCATTCTTTTTTGAAGGAATGGCGGGAGCGGATGAAAGTGAACCAGGTTTAGTGAAGGGCATGGACGATCTGACGGGATTTATTTCCACCGCCGAGGGGCTCGCGCTAAACCGCGCATTCCTTGCTGTAAAAGACGCCAGAATACGGCAAAAGATCGTGGGTTTGGTAAAGTCGCTTGCGTCGCTGGAAGGCGACGACTGATGCTCACGAATTCCAAGAACAGGATGTTTCCGGTTCACTTCGGTTGAAAAACCGACAACAGCAAGATGCGGTGGTTGGGCCGGAGGCGAGGCGACAGCCGGGCAATTGACGTGGCCTGGCCGCCTTCACCTAGTTTTCGCCGCTTAAGCAGGACCGATCATTAATCCTCACACCCTTTGATCCGGGCGACTTTGCCGCCAGGAGAAAGACCGAAATGACAAACGACCGGCATGGCGGGCGTGTAGGTAGCAGTGCCCCTCAACTCGAGGCGTGCCCCATCCTTGGAAAAAGTCATTTCCGGCGTGCCTATGCTGTAGAAGCCACCTTTAACCAGTACCACGGAGTGGACGATTTGGGCGTCATCTGTTTCAGTCGGCACCGATTTCCATTCCACCACGACGCGCGACGATACATGCTCAAAGCCCTGGTTCACAACGATGACGCGGTAACTTCCTTCGCCGACGCCGTCTTCTTGCCAATGTCCGCCTTCAACGACAGACACGACATTCGTGTCTACGAAGGTTTCGGCGAATGCCGCGTTTGCCACGAGCAGTAAAATGCCCCCACATAACCTCGGGATCGTTGGGTATACGCCGCCCACGCAATTACCGTTCATCATCATTGCCAACACAAGAATACCTTTCGGAGAAAGGCCTGATCCTAGCACGATCAAGACGCCTCGCGAACAGCGATTGCGCCTCGCCTGGCAGAGGATCCAAATCAGCTGCCGTCGACCACGCACGAGCAGCGGACCCTTGACCGTCGCGCCCGCCTCCTGTCTGCTGACGCTGCCATTCGACCCGGGTGAGGGGACGCCAAGAGGTGGAAAAGACCGACAAAACGATGGAGGACGCCGACAGCAATGCCATTGATGCATGGAAGGCTGGGCTCGATCCGACGACGCGCAAACGGGCGCTGAAGCTTCTGACGAAGGAAGTGGATGATATCCTTCTGCCGCTCGGCTTTGTCCGGCAAGGGGTCCGCTGGCATCGCACCGGCTGGTTTGCGACGACGTTTGTCGAGATCCAGAAGAGCCGCTATGGCAATGCCTGCTTCATCAACTTCGGCCGAGACGCGAGGGTTGCCGACTGGCGCGCGCCGAGCTACCGCGACAACACGCATTGGCGGATCGCATCGCTCGCGCACAGGGACGCCGCCTGCCGGCTTGACCAGCTTCCCTATGCCGAGCTCGATGGTGTTTCGGACCTGCGTCTCGAGGTGGTCTGCCTCCTGCGTAACGGGGCAGCGCCCTTCCTGGAGCAGGCGCAGGGATTGTTTGGTTCTCTCCTGCGGCCCCGGCGATCCGTTGAAGATGAACTCCGCCGCAGGCCCGCTGCTGTTTTCCGACGCGTGCTGTCGGCGCTGCTGTTCGGTCGCGACGACAACAGGGGCGCCGGGAGCGGCCACTGATCTTTTCGGCCTCAACTTTCTTTCTGATTTGTTCGAGCGGATGTCTTATAGCGACTTTGGCGGATGATGCAGTCCGCAGAACCATCTGAGAATTAGGCCGAGAGCGAATGACGCAGCAGTTCGATCTGTTTGATGCTAACGGGGCAGCACCTGCAAAGGGCGCAGGCTCATCGACGAAGCGCCGTTCACCGACTGCGTTGAGCGAAGATGATATGGTGCGGCAACTCCACGAGACTGGCCGCTACCGTATCCTGACAAAACTCGAGCCACGTTTGGTGATCACGGCTGCGCGACCCGGATTTCCGCTGACAGGCGTGATCATCGACACTGAAACAACCGGCCTCAATCATCGCAAGGACGAGATTATTGAGATTGGCGCGGTCGCGTTCACATTCGATGAGACCGGCAATATCGGCGATGTCATCGGCGTCTATAGCGCTCTTCAGCAGCCCAGCGTTCCAATCCCGGAGGAGATCACACGTCTCACAGGTATCTCCCACGACATGGTGGCCGACCAGATGATTGATCTTTGTCAGGTTCGTGCCGTCGTCGAGCCTGCTGATCTGGTAATTGCCCACAATGCCGGCTTCGACCGGCCGTTCTGCGAGGCCCTTTCACCAATCTTTGCCGGAAAAGCCTGGGCTTGTTCGGTCTCTGAAATCGACTGGGCGTCGCGCGGCTTTGAAGGAACAAAGCTCGGTTATCTGATTGGGCAGGCCGGTTATTTTCATGAGGGCCACCGGGCGGTTGATGACTGCTTTGCTCTCCTTGAGGTTCTCGCGGAGGGTGGAGGAGAGGCGGGGCGAACACCATTTGCCGAGCTCTATGAAGCAAGCCAGCGATCACGCGCCCGCATTTTTGCGGAAAACAGCCCCTTCGACATGAAGGATCAATTGAAAGCACGCGGCTATCGCTGGTCGGATGGCAGTGACGGCCGTCCGAAATCCTGGTGGGTCGAGGTTGCCGAAGACGCACTTGATGACGAACTGCGCTATCTGCGTACGCAAGTCTATCGCTGGGATGACGCAGATCCACCGATCAAGCGTCTCACCGCCTTTGACCGCTTCAGGGCGGCCTGACATCTGCTCGGTGCGCATCGCCCATGGCTGGACGGTCGATCCGCGACTGGGTTTGCGCCGGAGCATCTGGCCAACTGACGAGAGAAACTGCGGTCCTGGGCCGCAGCTTCTGCCCGCAATCGCTTCGGCGAAGCGATGAAGGCTGTCCAAAATAGCTGCGAGCCCCGGGGCGCTTGCCAGAACACCGGCGCTGGGTCTGCGGCGCCTGCTTCCTGTCAATCGTGTCGTCGCAAGAAAGCCGAAACCGTCTCCAGGCAGAGTGCCTTCTCTTCCACATGCGGCATGTGGCTCGACTGCTCGAAGAGCACCCATTCGCATCTCTCAATGTGGTCGAGATAGGGCTTGACGACCAGCGGGGTCGCCTCATCGAACTTGCCCGAAATCAGCAGCGTCGGGGCCTCGATGAGCGCCAGCCTATCTTCGATGGTCCAGTCCTTCATCGTGCCGATGACATGGAACTCCGTTGGGCCGTTCATGTTGCGGTAGACGGTGTTGTCCTCGTCCATGATGGCGAAGGTGCGTGCGACTTCCGGCGGCCAGGGTACGACGCGGCAGACATGGCGATCATAGAAGACTCGCGAGGCGGCGATATATTCGGGGTCGGTAATCGTTCCGGCCTGCTCGTGCTCTAAGAGCGTATCCTGCACCTCCTGCGGCAGTTCCTCGCGCAGCCGGTTGGCCTCAGCGACCCAGGTACGCATGTTGGCGGGGGAATTGGCGATGACGAGCGCCTTCAGGCCCCTCGGCCGGCGCACGGCATGTTCCGCGCCGAGCATGCCGCCCCAAGACTGGCCGAGCAAGGCGTAGCGGTCGTGAATGCCGACCTGCTTCAGGAGCGCATCCAGCTCTTCCAGGAAGAGCGCCGGCGTCCAGAAATCCGGTCCTTTTTCCCGCAGGCGGGTGGAATTGCCGTTACCGAGCTGGTCGTAGTGAATGACCGGGCGGCCGTCGATCTCGGTAATCCCGGTGAAGGAATCCACATAGTCATGGGTGCAGCCAGGACCGCCATGGGCGACAACGAGGGGCAGCTTGCCGCTGTCGAGCGAGCCGGTGATGCGATACCAGGTCTGGTACTCGCGAAAGGGCAGAAAGGCTTCCTTCGACGCAATTGCGGCCACATGGATCTCCATTCAGATTCGAGGTGTCACCGCCGCCTTTGCGCGCCACGAGTGACACGCGACGCTGCGGTGAGCAATTGAGAAAGCATAGCGTGGTGCTTTAGAGCGCGGCAGCTATCACAAGTTATAGGATGAGCGCTCTTCAAGAAGGCGATAGTGGGTGGCGCGAACCACGGCCTGCGTGCGGTTCTTGGCGCCGAGCTTCTTGGCCGCGGCGGTCAGATGCATGACCACCGTCGGCACCGAGCGGTCGATGACGCGCGAGATTTCCTTGGCGGAGTACCCTTCGGCCGAATAGCGCAGGCATTCGCGCTCCCGTTCCGTCAGCCTGGCCTTGCCGACATGGAAGACGTCGGCATCGAAGAGGTTGTAGGCCGCTTCATGGAAGACATGGGCGAGCAGATTGAAATCGGCGATATAGCGCAGGGCGTGCCGCTCGAATTCCTTGTTGCCCCCGAAGCGGATGCCGGTGACTGTGGCATAGTCACCGCGCGGCATATGAATGGGCACCGTCACGCCAGTCGACATATCCCTTTCGCTCAGATAGCGGGCGACGGGCGCGGTATCCTCGGTCATGAAGCGGCGGATCAGCGTGTCGGCGTCGGCATCATAGCTCCAGAAGAAGGGTGTCGAGGTGCGAAGTGCGACCTGCTGCACCGGGTCGATGCGGAAGTAGCCGCGGTTGAACCAGTAGTCATGCATGTCGCCGCAAATGTTGCGAAGCTTCAGCAGCGACGGAAGCATGATCGCGCCGTCGAGATCGTAAGCCACCGGGGTATAGTCATATATCAGCGCTTCGAAGCCGATTGCCTTCATGGCCTCGAAGATCTGATCGATGCGGCCATCCAGTGTCTGATGAACCGTAAACTGGCGTCTGATGGTTTCGATTTCGTCAAGCATCGGCTGACTCCGGATCGTATTCCCTGGCGACCCTATCACTTCTTATAGCTGGCGCGGATCGTCGTTTGAGATAAAAATTTAGACATGCTCAAATATTGAGCAAAGAGAATCTTCGCCGGAGTGGTCAATGTGGCGTGAAATCGAACCCGAGGCGCGACACCAAATCGGAGTCGATGGCTATAAGGTCGTCGCCTATAGCTTCGGCTCCGGCCCCGAGACGATTTTTTGCCTGAACGGGGGGCCGGGACTGCCCTGTGACTATCTGCGCGATGCGCATTCCTGTCTTATTGACAAAGGCTATCGCGTGGTGGCCTTCGACCAGCTCGGCACGGGCGCTTCAGACCGCCCGACCAGTCCGGCGCTGTGGACGATCGGCCGCTATGTCGAGGAGACGGAGACGGTGCGCAAGGCGCTGGGGCTCGGCAAGGTGCACATGCTCGGCCATTCCTGGGGCGGTTGGCTGGCAATCGAC
>NZ_JABEPH010000377.1:0-5542 GCF_013004495.1 Rhizobium sp. SEMIA 4085 | reverse complement strand
CATCATTGCGATCAGTCTTGTTCGGCTGCGCCTTCAGGAACGCCTTGACGTGACGC
The DNA here is from genome assembly GCF_013004495.1 of Rhizobium sp. SEMIA 4085. Lineage (NCBI taxonomy): Bacteria > Pseudomonadati > Pseudomonadota > Alphaproteobacteria > Hyphomicrobiales > Rhizobiaceae > Rhizobium > Rhizobium sp. SEMIA 4085. The sequence goes on along the minus strand of NZ_JABEPH010000377.1, from coordinate 5,486 downwards.
GTCTCAATGCAGACCACAGGAAAGCCCGCTCTGGCCAAACCTTCGAACAGCCATTGTGACAGAGGCCCGGCTTCAAGACCCACCCGTTCGATCTGCCATGACGGGTCTTTCAAAGCGGCGATCAGGTCATCAGGGTGACTGGGAACCTTCACCTCTCGGCAAATCTTGCCGGTTTCATCGACAATGCAGATGGTGGTCTCTTTGACCGAGACATCGAGGCCGATATAATGTTTCATGCTGCGCTTCCTTTCCGATGCTTGTGGCTGTTGCAAGACATGACCACGTTTACCATCGCTCGAAGCGCAGCACCTTTCTACCATCCACTGCCGTCTGAGTGAGGCTCAAGCCGAATACCCCATCTCGTATAAGCAACTGCCACCAGTCGATCTATTCAAGTTTCGCCCGCCAGCCACTTTGAGCGACGGCGGTGGCACCCGCAGGGGTCGTGCTGTAAGATATGGATCCAGATCGCCCCAGGAAAGAGTGGGCATGGAGCGCCGTCTAGCAGCAGTCCTGATTGCGGATGTCGTCGGTTATAGCCGGATGAGCGAGGTCGACGAAGAGGGAACGCGTCGTCGCTTCCAGGTCGACCTGCACGAACTCTTCGAGCCGAAGATCGCCGAGCATCACGGCCGCCTGGTCAAGACCATGGGCGACGGCGTCCTCGTCGAGTTCCACAGCGTGGTGGATGCCCTGCACTGCGCGGTGGAACTGCAGCAGGAGAAAGCCCGGCGTAACGCGGCCCTGCCGCCTGAACAGCGGATGGTTTTCCGCATTGGCGTCAACCTAGGCGACATTATCGTCGAAGGCGACGACATTCACGGCGACGGCGTCAACATCGCCGACCGCATGCAGGTGCTGGCGGAACCCGGCGGCATTGCTATATCCGGAACCACCTATGACCACGTGAAATCGAAGCTCGCCATCGGCTACCAGGCGCTCGGCGAGCGGAAGGTAAAGAGCATTGCCGAGCCTATCCGGGTCTACCGCGTGGTGCTCGTTCCGGCGGTAGAGGGCCAACCCGGCGGCGCGAGGAGAAGCCGGCGGTCCTTAGCGTGTCTGGCAGCCGCCATAGGAATCACCGTCTTTTTATTGGCGGGATTAGCGTGGTGGCAGCCTTGGCGGCCGGGAGACGATGCCTCCGTTGCTACCGCCGACGCCCGGCCCTCGCTCGTCGTGCTGCCTTTCGACAACCTCAGCGATGACAAGGAGCAGGGCTACCTTGCCGATGGCATTACCGAGGATCTGACAACGGAACTGGCACGCATTCCCGGCCTCTTCGTAATCTCACGCAATGCCGCATTCACCTTTAAAGACAGGTCCAGCCTGCCATCAGAGGTTTCGACCCAGTTGGGCGTTCGCTACATCCTGGAAGGTAGCCTGCGTCGCGCCGGGGACGAAATGCGCATCAACGCAAAACTCATCGACTCTATGACCAATGGCAGCATGTGGGCGGAGCGGTTCGACGGGGAATGGAGCGAAGTGTTCGAGCTGCAGGACAGGATGGTTGGGGAGATCGCAACGGCGCTCAAGCTTCGCCTGGTCACGAGCCAACAAGCTGCCCGGATCGCTGGTGGAACAAGTAACCTCGCCGCGTACGAGGCATATTTGCGCGGCCGCGAACTGGAACTGAGGGAAAAGGCAGAGGATTGGGTGGAGGCGGCAAAGTACTACGAGCAGGCCTTGGCGCTTGATAGCACCTTTGGCAATGCTGCGGCGGCACTCGCCTGGATGTATCGGGAAGCGCATTGGACCGAGGAACGGTCGAAAGTGTTCGGGCTTTCACAGGATGAAGCCCGCAGCAAGGCAGACTCCTACTTCACGCAGGCCGCCAAGAACCCCTCTCCGGGGTACTACACACTCCTCGCAGGAAAGCTGAACATGATGCAAAGATCCGATGAGGCTATCGCCGCCGCGGAGCGCGCGATAGCGCTCGACGCCAGCGACCCTTCCAACTACGAGTCGCTGAGTATGGTGATGATTTTTAACGGCAGGGCCGCGGACGGTCTCGGCTACCTTGATGCCGCAGCACGTGTGGATCCCGCTTGGTCGCGCTGGCGCTACTTCCTTGCCGGGCTCGCCTACTTCTCGATGGACCGCTTCGAGGAGGCCGTCGTCGCCCTCGAAAAGACCGCTCCGGGCTCGAAGGAGACCTCGTACTGGGACTTTTGGTCCAATTACCCAGGTCTTATGGTGCTCATTTCCGCCTACGGGCAACTGGATCGATACGCTGATGCTGCCACGGCCCGTGAGAGGTTGAAGCCATACCTGGCCCAAGCGCAGGAACCTGAATACACAGGGCTGATGGCTGCGGTCGAATTCCCATTCAAGAATTACGTCGACCTCGAAAGGGTGCTCGTGGGTCTGCGCAAGGCAGGTGTGCCGGAACTGCCCGACGGCTTCAGTCCGAAGCCGGAAGATCGCCTCGACGGCGACGAGATAAGGGCTCTGCTCTTCGGTCACGAAATCCACGGGCGCAATATCCGGACAGGCGAGGCATACCGGCGGGTGACCGCAGAAGACGGCACGACACTTATCACCGTTGGCGAATGGTCTGACCAGGGGAGGAGCACAATCGAGGGCGATATGCTCTGTTCCGTCTATCCGACGCGGTGGCGTTTCTGCGGCGTCATTTCCCGCAATCCCGTAGGCACCTTCGCGCAAAAAAACGAATATTTATTCAGTCTCCAATCAGACAGGCACGAATTTTCGGTGGTGAAGTGAGATCAGTCTGTGCCTGACGTAGACTTCAGTGGCAGGTGCTACCTAACTCCGGATTGTTTCATGCAAATTAGCTGCAAGATTTAAGGCTGCCATTTCAATTAAAGACTTTTGAAATTATCTATATTGCTCAGTACCAAGCTTTGTTTGGGTCCTTCCGTCAGACTGGCACACCGTTCCTGACGGCAACACGACCGTCGATTACGACATGCCTGACACGACTAAGGTTCACGTGGTCAACGACGGCCAAATCCGCGCGCTTGCCTTTTTCTATCAGCCCGCGATCCCCTGCCATTTGCGGAAAGACGGCAGCGACGTTCCCGGTGGCAAGCGCTACCGCTGCTTGAGCGGAAAGTTGCTCTTTTCTCACCATCCGGTGTATCGCCTCGAGGATTCCGTCCCAATGACCACCCGCGAAGTCGGTCGAAATCGTATCCACGCAACCAACGTCGATGAGCGCATCTAGGTTGGCGGCGTCATTGCGCCACTGCGTGCTAATACAGTCGAGTGTAGAAACGTCTATAACAGCACCCTTGCTTCTCAAGTCGAGGGCAATCGAAACGGCCTCATCCGGCAAGAAGCTCGGATGATTGCTGTGTCCGGCGACGATCCGTGCGTTTGGATGTTTTTCAACAACCGCGCTCAAGCGTTTTGCAGATGGCGCGGCGTTGTGGAAAATGGCGGAATAGCCGACGCGCTCCGCCTCTTCAGCGATCTCATCGAAGCCGTCGAGGGAAAGTGCGACGGATGGCATTACGGATCGTGTGATGATCTCGCGGATGCGCTCGGTTGTGACATGCGTGGACAGGCCGGCATGTTCCAGCTCATCCTCCAGCATCGGATCCGACATTCCACCGGCTTGATCGAGAAAACGGCCAAGAACAGCATCCTTCAGACGCCTCGCCGTTGCAGGTGTCACCTCTACCCCGGTCTCCCGCAGGACCGCTTCCGGAATGAACCTGTAATCCTGCGCCCCGCCGCCCAATGTCTGTCCGCCGCCAACCTCTCCGAGTGCAACCGCGCCGGACGCAAGCATTTCATCGATCGTCGCACTCAGGTGCGGCACTGACAGGCCTCTGCCGTCGACTGCAAGGGCTGCCTGGATGTTCTTGAGTGTATGTGCCGTGGATACGCGAATATCCATCTGATGGTGGATCTCGCCGCCAGAGTAGACCTCATCGGCCATTGCCAAACCACAGACATTCAAAAGAGTGGTTGTCCCTTGAAGAAGATGCCGATTGCGAAAATACGCAATGTCATCTGCACTGAGCGGCGGCGAGCCGCTCGGCATCGACGGCCCGCAAATGCATCCATGCGCATGTGCATTGATGATACCTGGTATGACGATGCAGCCTGTCGCATCAATGATTGTTCGCGCCGCGATTTCGTCGCTCGTCCCCGCATTTCCAATTTGGATATCTGCAATCCTCCCGTCCTTGACGTAGACGGTCGCTCTTTTGTGAAACGCCTTGCCATCGCCGGTGATGAGGGCTCCATTGCGGATAACGATATCCATGACGAATGCTCCTTTTTAAGGGCCATGATGCAGCGTTAACCGTCGGTCTCCTCGCCCGGCCGATCCGCTGCCTCGTGCGGATCAGCGAAGGGGGAGGCGTCCAGCATGTATCCGGATGACCTGACCGTCCGGATCACATCGGAGCCGCCTGCCACATTCAATGCCTTGCGCAGCCGCCCGACATGCACATTGACCGTCTTGGCATCAACGTAGCGCCGCTCCGGCCAACCAGCCTCGATGAGTTGCGCGCGGCTGCAAGCTTGCTCACGGTTCTCCATCAAGAATTGCAGCAAGCGGAATTCGATTGGTCCGAGATGAACGCTGATACCAAAGCGCCTGACACTGTGCCGGACAGTATTCAGTTCAATTCCCGCATAGGCGAGAATGCGTCCATCGCCCGCCGAAGGATGCGAGCCGGACTGGAACAGAATTTGGTTCCGCAGAAATCCGAGCAGCTTGGCAGGCGCAATCGGCCTGACGAAATTCTCATCGATTCCAGCCTTCAGCAGATCGATGAAGCGGCCCTCCGCACCCGGCCCGACCAGGGCGACCGTCATGATTCCTACGGTCTGCGGGTCCTGTTTCAGCCTCAGGCACGTCTCTGGCGCAAGGGTTTCGCCGGAGCGACAATCGAGAAGGATCCCATCGACGTGATTTTCGCGCGCGAGATGGACAATCTCCTCCGCGCCCGAGCCCAACGTCACGCCGTATCCCTCGGCTTCCAAGATGTGGACAAGCAACAGGTAGTAGTCCGCGTCGGTTGAACCGATGAGGATCTGAGGCCTCCTCGACGTCAATTCTCTCTCCCTTGGCGCCGCCACTTTCCGATCGTTCACGACAAACCCACATCCGGCTGAACACCGCGCCACGGAGAAGGCTCAAACAGCGCATTTCTCCGTTGCTTGGCTCCTGCCTCCGGCGCACACGCCGATACGGTGCAGGGGGAGTACGTGGCGGAACGCAGAGCGCCTTCTATTCCCACTCCTAAAACACTCGAGCCATTAGGCTCGCGCGCCTCATGCCGCGACATCATCGCGCTTTCCAATTGCCGATCGGTAGCCGACGGGGCGAAGGCGTTCGAAACTCTTCACGTTTGCAGGAAGGGTTCCCGCAACAGCAATGGTATTGCCAATTGGACACGGCACCCCAAGACGCTGCATTGGCCAGCCGGCACGCTTGAGAATCCGTTCGAAACGCAAGTCGGTCGCCGTGCCTCTCTCATGAAAGCCGCCCGCGGTCGACCAAGCGA
>NZ_JABEPH010000376.1:0-5620 GCF_013004495.1 Rhizobium sp. SEMIA 4085 | reverse complement strand
TGCGGTGGCCTATCTCCACGATCTCCAGCCGGTTGGCCAGCAAGATCGGCCGGCCGCCTAGTTTTTTGCTTGATCAGGGCCGTCAATGGCGGCGGGCTCCTTTTGCGGGCATCGCCGTTATTTGCGGGTCTTCATCGGGCTATCGGCAGAAGGACGCGCCGTGGCGCCTGCCGCAGGCGGATCTGCCTAGATGCCGTAATGGGCCGGCGTCTCATGAGTAGCCAGTTGGGTGGCTGTCCCTCAGAATGATGATGTTTGGAAACGAGGTCCGAGCGTTCGGCCTCAAGCATCATGAGAGGAACAGCCGTGGAGTATTATGCAGGAATCGACGTCTCGCTGAAAGAGAGCAGCGTGTGCGTGGTCGACGCGACGGGCAAGTTGGTCCGCGAGGTCAAGGTAGGCAGCGAGCCTGAATGCCTGGTCGGGTATTTTGATCAACTGGACTTTCCGGTAGAGCGCATCGGCCTTGAAGCGGGGCAGTTGTCCCAATGGCTACACGCGGCTCTCGTTGCTGCGGGTCATGAGGTGGTTTTGCTGGAAACGCGGCATATGAAGGCGGCGCTTTCGGCGATGACGGTGAAGACCGACCGCAAGGATGCACGGGGATCGCGCAACTGCTCCGCATGGGGTGGTATCGTCCGGTCCACGCCAAATCGTCGCCGGCCCAGGACACTCGGGCTCTCCTGGTTGGCCGTAAGCTTCTGCAATCCAAGCTGCTCGACGTCGAGCTCAGCATCCGGGGTATCCTGCGCGGCTATGGATTAAAGGTCGGCGAAGTCAGCCGAGGCCGTTTCGAGGCGCGCATCCGCGAACTGATTGCAGGGCATGCGATATTGTCGATGCTGACGGCGCGAGCAGCGCTGTGGAGCGAATTTACCAAGCTGCACCGCGAGATGCTTAGGATCGCCCGCGCCGACAGAGTTTGCCAAAGGCTGGTGAGTGCGCCGGGTGTCCTCTCTGGCCGGAGGGCTGCCGAAGTTGTGCGGGAGGAGCCGAATAACGCAGAGTTCCGAAGAACGGTACTGCCCTGTCGATGACATGGGTACCTTCCTCTATGACGCATTCCTGAAAATCGGCATGACGGGCATCGACGCCCGCTTCATGAAGGATGCGATCCTGGCTTCGGAGCTATCCGGCCATGATGCCACGGCATTCGAAGATTTCCCGAGTACATCAAGCGTGCCCGAAACGGACAGGTTAGTCCTCACGGGCGTCTGCGCATCGAGCGGGACAGCGGGACAATCGTGGTCGCCGTTGGCGACCAGGCTTTCGGGCACATTATCATGCGCGACGCTACCGATATCGCGATCGAGCGCGCCAGAAAACACGGCGTCGCAGTCATTGCAGCGAAGGGTTCCGACTCGGCGGGCCGCATCGCCGATTTCTGCGCTGGTCCGCCCCTTCGTGCTCCAGCGGATCAACGACGCCGTGCACGGCCTCGACATTACAGCCGTGTTCGTGTCCGAAGCCTTTGCATTGAGTTCAGCGCTTTGCTTCGCGATGAGTTCCATGCTCATCAGCGAGCTGAACGGGCGGGTGCCGCTCATGAGACTTGCCAGGTGGCAAATCACTTCAGGTCTTCTCATCACAGCAGCCCTGGCGACGGTATTCGGCGGCTGGGAAACGCTGAGGGCATGGCAGGCATGGACGCTCGCGATATCGGGTACCTTAGGAATCGCCCTCGCGAGTACCACCTACTTCGCTACGATCTACACCGCTGGGCCTCGGCTCACGGCGTTGCTGTTCTCGCTAACATCGCCTTTCGCGCTTTTGCTTGGCTACCTCGTGCTTGGCGAAACGGTCACCGCGATCCAGCTCGCGGGTGTGGCGCTCATCGTCGTCGGCGTTGTCGTTGCTATTGGCGTCCGCCGGCGCCGCCCGCCCACGATGATACCGTTGTCGGACGCTGAACCGATCGAATCCATTCCTCCCGATGCGCCGCCGCCATGGCTGCTCGGAATATCCCTCGGTGTCGTAACGGCGCTGGGTCAGGCGACCGGAAGTCTCGTCGCCCGTCCAGCAATGGCCTCGGGCGCCGAACCGTGCGCCGCCATGGCCGTCCGTTCCATTCCGGCCGCACTTTTCTTCTGGGCACTGCTCATGGTTCCGAAGATCCGACGTGAGCTGACAGAATTCCGGAAGTTCGATCTCGGCATTGCAATTGCGGCCGCGCTCTGCGGCGCAGCTCTCGGCATGTCGCTGCTTATGGCGGCCTTGAGCACCGGAAACGTTGGGATCGTCTCAACGCTTTCGTCGATGACGCCCGTTGTCGTCCTACCGCTGGTATGGGCGCGGACCGGCCAGATGCCTCGTCCCCACGCCTGGGTCGGCGCGGGGCTCGCCATTGCCGGGACAGCATTGATTGGTATGGGCTGAGCGAAGGCGGTTGCGGAAAATCAAGTACCCGGCTCGCGCTCTCGGATCGCGACGGGACCATCTCGTTAGGCTTTCAGGTTGAAGATCAGAAGGTCGGGGGTGTGCACGCGCTAATGACTTCGCAGGGTACGGCACCGACACACCGGAACCGATGCGGACGTCGGCTCTCAAAATAGTAGGCGTCACCGGGACCAAGGATCCGACGGTCGTCGTCTACCGTGACTTCAAGCCTTCCGGAAAGGACAATGCCGCTCTCCTCGCCTTCGTGCACGAGCGGAACCTTTCCGGTATCGGCGCCTGGCTGATAGACTTCTTTCAGCATCTGAAGGCTTCGGCCAAACATGCTCTCGCCCACCTGGCGATACGAGATCCCGCCCTTCCCAATCTCGACGAGCTCCTCGGCCGCGTAGAACGCCTTCTTCGGCATCTCGGGTTCGAGGGCAAAGAACTCCGCCAGCCCGATCGGGATGCCGTCCAGGATCCGCTTAAGCGCTCCTACAGACGGATTCGAGCTGTTTGACTCGATGAGCGATATCGTGGAGTTGGGAACGCCAGTCTTCTTCGCCAGTTCGCGTTGCGACAGGTTGTGAGCGGTTCGGACGTAGCGGAGTCGAGTTCCGATGTCGAAGGTCATGGGCGGCTGTTGATGTTGTTCAAGATACGTCAAACCATATCCGCATTTTCCACAATTTCAATGAGTTACTGAACAAAAGAAAAGGACTTGTTCGCACATCGGAAATGCCGGAAGTGTTCGCCGAGCCGAAGGAGGGCACGATGGATCAGACGAATCTGAAAAACGAACGTTCACTCGAGAACTTTTGGATGCCGTTCACGGCAAACAGGCAGTTCAAGGCATTGCCACGATTGCTCGCCTCGGCGGAAGGCATGCACTACACCGATGTCGACGGCAATTCGGTGCTCGACGGCACCGCTGGTCTCTGGTGCTGCAACGCAGGTCACGGCCGAAAGAAGATTTCGCAGGCTGTGGAGCGGCAGCTTTCGACGCTGGATTTCGCCCCGACCTTTCAGATGGGCCATCCGATCGCCTTCGACTTCGCGTCGAAGCTTGCAAAGATCGCGCCCGGTGGCCCCGACGCGAAGCTCGACCGTGTCTTCTTCACAGGTTCCGGCTCGGAGTCTGTCGACACGGCGCTGAAGATTGCGATCGCTTATCAGCGTTCGATCGGTCAGGGAACGCGAACCCGCATCATCGGTCGCGAAAAGGGCTACCATGGCGTCGGCTTCGGCGGCATCTCCGTGGGCGGCCTGGTGAACAACCGCCGTGTATTTCCGCAGATCCCCGCCGACCACATGCGCCACACCCTGGACATCGAGCGCAACGCGTTCTCGAAGGGCCTTCCCGCGAACGGCATCGAACTTGCGGACGATCTCGAACGTCTGGTTCAGCTCCATGGCGCCGAGACGATCGCCGCCGCAATCGTCGAACCGATGTCCGGCTCGGCAGGCGTCATCCTGCCCCCGAAGGGCTATCTCGAGAAGCTGCGCGCCACCGCCGACAAGTACGGCATCATGCTGATCTTCGATGAAGTCATCACGGGGTTCGGCCGCCTCGGCACGCCGTTTGCCGTCGACTACTTCGGCGTCGTTCCCGATCTCGTCACGACCGCCAAGGGACTGACCAACGGCACCATCCCGATGGGCGCGGTGTTCGCGAGCCGGAAGGTCTACGACGGCCTGATGGTCGGACCCGATAATGCCATCGAGCTCTTCCATGGCTACACCTATTCCGGACATCCGGTAGCCTGCGCTGCTGGCATTGCGACGCTCGAAATCTATGAGGAGGAAGGCCTCCTCACGCGCGCCGCCGAGCTGGCCGAATACTGGCAGGACGCCCTCCATTCGCTGAAGGGCCTCCCTCACGTTGTGGACATCCGCAACCTCGGCCTCGTCGGCGCGGTGGAACTTGCGCCGCGCGACGGAGCATCGGGAACGCGTGCATACGACGTGTTTGTCGATTGCTTCAAGAAGGGCCTTCTGATCCGTGTCACGGGGGACATCATCGCGCTGTCACCGCCGCTCATCGTCGAGAAGGGCCAGATCGAGACTATCGTTTCCACTATCGGCGACGCCCTGAAGCGTGCTGCCTGACAGTTGGGGAGGGCCGGCCTCCGGCCCGCCCTCATCGAGCGACAGGAAAAGAAGTGATTTCGCCCTCCTCTCTCACACGCCGCCTCAAGACACCTTCGCTCCTCTCGGTCGACTCGAAGGAGCAGGAACCAGGTTGCGCGACTTTCGAGGTACGAAATCCTTCGACGGGCGAGCTACTCGCCCGACTACCCGATATGGGTGCTGGCGAAGCCGCGGCTGCGATAGACCGCGCCGAAGTCGCCTTCGTCGCCTGGAAATCGCTAACCGCCCGCGCCCGGTCGAATCTTATCCGGCGGTGGTACGAACTGATCCATGAAAATGCCGAAGACCTGGCAGCGATCCTGACCGCAGAAATGGGCAAGCCTCTCGACGAGGCCCGCTCGGAAGTCTCGCATGCCGCGGCCTACATCCAATGGTACGCCGAGGAGGCGAACCGGATCTACGGCGAGACCATCCCCGCCTCCTCCGAAGACCGCCGCCTGTTCGTGCTCCGACAGCCTGTGGGGGTAGTTGGAGCGATCACGCCGTGGAATTTCCCGGCATCGATGGTCGCCAGAAAGATCGCTCCCGCTCTTGCCGCAGGCTGCACAGTCGTTCTCAAGCCAGCAGAACAGACGCCGCTCGTCGCTGCAGCCATGGTCACGCTTGCTCGGGAGGCGGGCGTTCCGCAAGGTGTTGTCGAGATCGTGTACGCGTCCGAAGGTGATGCGATCGGCCGAGAGTTCTGTTCAAATCCCAAGGTTCGCAAAATAAGCTTCACCGGATCGACGGAGGTCGGCCGCATACTGATGAGGCAATGCGCAGATCAGATTAAGAAGGTCAGTTTCGAACTCGGCGGCAACGCTCCGTTCATCGTCTTCGACGACGCCGACATCGACGCTGCAGTAGAAGGGGCTATCCAGGCGAAGTTCCGTAACGGCGGGCAGACCAGGGGGTCCGGGAAGCGCCCGTACGGCCCATCGAAGGGTTCTGAGGAATTCGCAGAGAAGGGCGTTGCCCGGGCTCGGGGAAAGGGCGGGGGGGGGGGTTGTGGAGCTTGAGGCAGCGAGGGGGGCGCGGTTGTACGGCGTGCTCTGTGGGGCGTGAGAGGATAGTGGCGGTGGCGCGATCGACAGAGCGGCCCTATGCGCCTCAG
>NZ_JABEPH010000375.1:0-5632 GCF_013004495.1 Rhizobium sp. SEMIA 4085 | reverse complement strand
CTGAGTTGGCTGCTCGCGAACGATCTCGTTGACGAGATCGGCCATGATCGACTTGCCGTAGACCTTCTTGAGGTGGGCGACCGGGACCTTGCCCGGACGGAAACCATTGATGCGCACCTTGTCCTTTACGTCGGCAAGGCGCTCGTTCATCTTGTTTTCCATGTCCTTGGCCGGGATAACGACCTTGATTTCGCGCTTCAGCCCTTCAGCGAGCGTTTCGATAACCTGCATGTCTTCCTACCTTCATTTCGTGGCGGCCGTGCCCAGACGCCGTTCGTTTCGATGAGCACGACGCCGGAAAAATTGCCGCGCGTGGCTTTTGTCAGATTCCAATGCATCCCTCCCAAGGGGGGACGGCGCCATCCTGCCGGATAATTGAGGCGACCTATCCCGGTCCTCCCACCTGCAGGCCAGCTTTGGTGCGGGTAGAGAGACTTGAACTCCCACGCCTTGCGGCACCAGAACCTAAATCCGAGGCTCTACCCATTTCTCCACTCAGTTTTTGGTGCGGATGAAGGGACTCGAACCCCCACGCTGTCAGGCGATGGATCCTAAATCCCTTGCGTCTACCAATTCCGCCACATCCGCATGATCTGGTGAATTTTGACACCGTTTGTCACAGGCTTTGTCACAAGTCAACGCTAGTTCTCGCCCACCACAGAAAGCAGCGGTTTCGGGCTTTCTAACAAGTCTCCGAGGATGTCAGAGCAAACGTCGAGGTACCCGTTCCGAGCTTCGCGTAGATCAGCGTCGTCTCGATCCGCTTGTGACCGAGCCACGTCTGGACGCGCTTCAAGTCCACCCCCCGTTGCACCTCCATGAGGCGCATGTATGGCGAAGCGTATGGACGACCACGTCGTCGAACCCGAGAGCCTCCTGCATCCGGTCCCATGCCGTGCGCAGTTTGCCGTCCTTCTTGAAGTGCGCGAACGATCCCTTGCTGTTCGGGTTAAGCCTCTCCATCGTCTTGATCGCGTCGATGGTTGGCTGCGACATGGGAAGCGTCTTCGGTGGCGACTTCTTATCCCCGCCGATGAACAGGGCCGTGCGACAATTCAGCGCGAAATTGTTCCAGCGAAGATCCATGATGGTACCCGAGCGAGCCCCGCAGTGAAGCGCGAAGACTGTGAAGGCGTACATCTCGTCGTGGTAGACCGTCTCCCGGTAAGCCAGAAGGTTCTGCGCCTCGTCCTTCGTTTGGAACCGGAGGCGTTCGTTCGTCTCGCCTGAGAGGCGCACCTTATCGAAAGTCCCACGGTAGCGGGTTCTCTTGATCATGAAATCCGCCATGAAGGCATCGCCTCGTTTGCGTACAGCCATTGCTATCTCTCTAAGAGTTCAATGAGGGTTTTGAAGACGCGCTGCCCCTTCAGGGTTGCTCGAACGCGCTTGAAACTGCGGTCTCTCGGGTCTTCGTAAGCTTTCCGGCCGGGAACCTTCTGAAGTTCCTTCCCGACTGGCGTGTAATGCTCCTTCGTGAGTTCATCGTTCTTGCGGGTGATTGATCGGCCACCATCGCCAAGGCCAGTGCGTTGCGCCAGCTCCTTGATGGTGAGGTCAGGTGTCCCCGACGATGTGCAGTGAGACCAGACGCGGGCCGTGAGGATTGCTTGCTTGCATTTGGGAAGTCACAGACCGGCGTGTGCCAGCCCGGTTGAACGCGGGTGAGTTAATTGGGGTTCAGACCCCCAAAATCCCCTTCAGGAGCTATTGCGCCATCTTCTTTGATCACCTCGGCGAACATGATAGCCATAACGAGCGCGACGAAAATCATTCCCCACATCTCAAGCGTATGGCCTTGAGCGTGCTTCTTTGCCGCTATGAATATGCAAGTGCCACACAGGGTAAGCCAAGCCAACCCAATCAGCCTCTCAATTGCCAATTCCCAATCCATATTAGGGAGCCATTATGTGCGCCTTCGGTGCGATCGATAGGACCGCGTTACCGTCACCCGGCGCGCTCTTGCCATATCCAGCGATCGCTAGCCCGATGAATGCCACAACGAATAGAATGGATAGGACGCCGAGCCAGTCCGCCCGGAGCGTTACGCCAGCGCTTGCCCTTTGCGTGTCTGCTATGTCTGTCATGCCTTAACCCCTTAGCCTTCCCTCCCATGGCGCTAAGATAGACGGTCAGCTGCACCTAATGAACACGCCAGAATGACGCCCACGAAACATCTAGCTGGCAATCGCCAGCCAATCGCCGGGTCATTTTGACATTACGTCAGTGAGAGCTTGCCTGTGGGAGCCGAAGCGCGTTCAGGATTTGGAACCGCAAGCCGTGTCGTGCCGGTCCTTCGCGTTCATATATCCAGCCATGGCACTTGCAAGGCCAATCGATAAGCGAACTTGAACTGCGTCCTCCCAGACCGCGACCTGATCGCTTCTTCGATGATCTATGATACGGTAGGTTCCGTTGTTTTCCCGTTCAATTTCGTATCTCATCGCCGCGCCTATCTTGAGCTTCAGCCGACATTAAAGCCGCATTCTAGCTGATTCGCCATTTTGTGACATTATGTCAGTTAGCAGAGACTAATAAACCATCCCCTTTAGTTCACTCTTGGTTGCTTCTCGGTTCCCTTTATTACCTCTTTTGGTTGACCTAAACGGTCCCCTGGCGCTGCACTGAACGGCAGTCGGATCAAACGACACCGATTAGAAGGCACTCGAACGAACATTCTTGGTCTTCAATGCCTTTTGATAGCCCGCTAGCCCCGCCCCCTGCCTTCACAAGATACAGCATCTAGTGTGAACCATTGATTTCATTGGAGAATTAGGCGCGTTGTGACAAAAGAAGGTGACAGTGGGTCGACCGACGCGGCACATGAGTTAGATCGAAGGGGTACCGTGGGTCACGGCGCGTGCTGCATATCGATAGGTGGCTCAGAATTTTGTACCAAAATTCCGGGTCGGGGTTAGGATCACCTCATGGAGAAGCGCCCGCCACACATCAGGTTCTTCGTCATGAAGTATGACAACGAACCCTATTGGTCCGTGATCGATATCTTCACGGGAAAGCCGCATGTGCTCAAGGGTGTCGTGCTGAACAGATTCGAGGCCGAGGAGGCTGACGAGATGGTCGATCTCCTGAACCTCCAAGACATGAAGACAAGGGCATCCTGAGGCATCAATGAGCCGACACGACGAGACGAGGAAGGCCAAGCCAGTCGGAGACACAGCCAGCGACAGCACAAGACCGTCATCATGAGCAAGGGACCGCTGCCGGATGATATGGGTCATCTAGTAGAACAGACGGACTTGTTCACCTCGTCGGTCGTGTAGCTGGCCGTGTTGTCGTAGTCCCAGTCAACGAGCGAAGAGCAGACCGCGAGCCTGTGCTGGTTCATGATCGGTTCGAGGGTGTCGATGATCCGAGCTTCCTTCTGGTGCTTCGACCAGCAGCGTCCTCGATAGACACCGGTACTTGACCACAAACCGGGCACGGAGAAGCTGAGCGAACATCCCGTCGCCCATGTTCGGCTCGACGAGGATGATGTTCACGCCCTGTCTCTGAGCCGTGGAGAGAACCGTGTCCAGCCCCCCTCGCCTGGCATTTCGCCAAAGTCAGTAGAGCGGCTCCTCATAGGCGGGCTTGCCGTCTACGAGCAAGCTGCGGATCTGAGCCGTGCCATCGCTTGAAATACGCGCAGCAATCGAAACGCTGCCGTCCTGCCGGGCCTCCTCCAGCGGCTTGCCTTGGCCTTCCGGCACATAATAGCGTTCGATCCCGTATTCGGCGCGGATCGTGTCGGCCGTGCGCACACCGTAGCTGTAAAATGGACGGCTCTTGAGCACGGCGCTTTCCGCTGCCTCGGGGAGCGGCTGGAACGAGGATTCGGCGATTGCCCAAAAGCCGTCCGGTTGCTTTTTCAAGCGGACCCAGAGCGTCTGCTCGCCCGCTACGGCGGGCAGCTCGCCGACCACCGTCTGTGCCGGAACCGACGAAATTTCGTAATTCAGCACGACATAGTCGCCACGCAGGAAATCACGTGGATCGACAGGTGTCGTCTTCAGCAGGACTTCGGTGCCGCTACGCAGGATCGCCGCGCGGCTTTCGATTATGTATCCCAGAATGATGGTCTGGAGGGCGGCAGCAATGACCGCCGCAATCAGGTAACCCCTGCCCGATTGACGTTTTGAAGACAACGCATTCATTCCGTCACCTCCGTCGACCTTGCACCGAAACGTCTCTCGAGGCGGATCACCGCCCAGGCGACGATCGCCACCAGCAGACCGGACAGAAGAAAGAGGCTCGACGTTCCGAGGATCGAACCGACTGTGACGGAAGCAAGATAGAAAACCTCGGCGGCAAAGGTGGCGTAGGCAAGATAGCGCACGGCGCCGTTGTCTCGGCCCTGCAGCGCGATCGCAAGCACGGCCGTTGCGAGCGTTGCCATGCCGACCACAACAAGCGGCCAGCCTTCATCGTGCTCTATGTTGAGCAACAGCAATCCGACTGCCGCCACCAAGAATGGGTAAAAGGCCGGCGCAGCGCCCGCAGCCCTTATGAATGCGGAGCCACGCAGCGGCGGCAGGCTGACGGAAATGAACGCGGCCATGCCGCAAAGCACGAAGGCGAACGCAGTCCGGATATCTTCATGCAAGGTGTAGAGCCATGCAAGCCAGCCCACAGCAAGCAGATAGGCAAGGTGCCGTGCACGAGCTGCGCCGGTAAAGCGCACCAGTGCGACAATGACCACGGCCATGACGGGCGGCGCCCAGGGATCGAAACCCACCCAGCGCGCGCCGTAGTCCGTCAGATAGACAGCGAATGAGGCCCAGGACAGAAAGCCGCCTATGGCAGGCACGACACCTGAGCGGAAGAGGGCGGCAGACACGGTCGCGATCGCGAACCAGAGATACATAACAGTCTGCTCGTCACCCGACAGATGATACATCTGGCCGATGAGGGAGATCGCGCCGCCGAAGCTCAGGGCACCGATGACGAGCAGGCCGCTCGCAACCGCCGACGCCCCCCGAGCAAACAGTAGTGCGGCGCCGAGATAAACAGCCCAGATCAGGGCGAGGATCGCGCCGACGCGGACCAGCCGCGGAATCGCCTCCCAGTTGGAGGCGATGAGCAGCAGGACTGCCGCCGCAAGCAAGACCGCGGCAAGCACCATCAGCACATTGCCGAGACTGAAACTTGCAGGCCGGCTGTCATATTCGACAAGCAGCAACTCCGCCATCGCCTCGGGCAGCAGACCCTTTTCCACCCAGAGCGACAGATCCCGCTCCAACCGTCCCCGATACATGCCTGCCTCCGTGCCGATTCCAGCGGCTTTCCCATCAATCTTATAGATGGAGCAGCGTCTTTCGCAATCTCCCGAGCCTGTGCCGTTCAAGATACTTCACTGTGCGAACTTGGTACGGAATTAACCGAGCATTAACAGCAGCGCGCTAGGATGGAGTCCTTGCAGATAAGGCATGCATGAAACGCATGGCCACCATGAAAATATTGCACTGCAAAATAACCATTAGTCATACTATATTGACGATCAAGAAGCGCGGGTATGGCAGCCCGGCCCGGTTTACCGGATGCCTGCGGATATGATGTCCGCAACGAAATTCGGAGTAGCGCACTCCTCCTCCAAGCGCCCTCAGGTAGAATGACGAGAAACGACCTCCCAGGG
>NZ_JABEPH010000374.1:0-5635 GCF_013004495.1 Rhizobium sp. SEMIA 4085 | reverse complement strand
TGTCTGAGTTTTCGTTTGATTTTTGGCCGATGTTAATTTCTGCGTACGAGTTGTTTGACACTCTCCTGCCCTTCACACTTTTGTGGTGGACTTCAATCCCAGTTGGGGTCAGCGCTGGGCAGTCGAGGTCCATTTGTTATGATCCGCCGATACCTTCCGTAGCCAGCTCGAGCATTTATTTCCCTAATATCTGCGACACAGGTCGAGGTGTTGCCGTCGTTTCGGCAGGCAAGACGGGATAGGCGACATCCGGTACCTTTCCAGTCAGCGAGTTAAGGAAGGCAACGATCAGCTCGACTTCTTCTTCCTTCAATTCTTCGCCGAGCTGGACGGTCCCCATGATGGCGATGGCCTTTTTCAGATCCCAAACCTTGCCCGAATGAAAATATGGCGCGGTGAGTGCTACGTTGCGCAGCGGCGCCGCGCGGAAAACAAAGAAATCGTCGAATGTATTGGTGACCGCAAAGCGGCCCTTGTCTTTTTCCGGCAGAACGTCGGTGCTGGGCCTTTTAACAAGACCGAAGGGGTAATAGCCCTCCCCGCCAACGTTGATGCCGGAATGACAGGACGAGCAGCCTTTGTCCATGAAAAGCGTCAGGCCCTGTTTCTGTTCGGAAGTCATGGCGGCGTCATCACCGTTGAGGAACGCATCGAAGGGGGCTGGCGTGACCAATGTCGCCTCAAAGGCTTCGATTGCCTTGGCGAAGTTGTCGAAGGTGACCGGATCGGCTTCACCCGCGAAAGCCGCACTGAACCATTCGACATATTGCGGCATCGATCTGAGCGTGGCAATGACTTGACCCGGTGTATTGGCCATTTCGACACCGGCTTGGACCGGTCCCTTGGCCTGAGCCTTCAGGTCTTCGGCGCGACCGTCCCAGAACTGCGCGATGTTGAAGACAGCGTTCAGTACCGTCGGCGCGTTGCGCGGTCCCTTCTGCCAACCATGGCCGATCGAGGTTTCAAGATCGTCGTCGCCCCCGGTGGCCAGGTTGTGGCATGAGTTGCACGAAAAAACGCCTGACGCCGAGACGCGTGGATCGAAGAACAGTGCCTTGCCGAGGACGATCTTCTCCGATGTGATCGGGTTGTTGGCGAGTGCCCGCGTGGTGGATGGCAAAGCCTTGAAGGTAGCCAGTGCCGTTTCTCTGAGGTCTGCGGGGAACGGATCCGCAGCAAAAGCGGTGGTTGCCATCAAGGCGGCAGCCATCGTTGTGAACAGGAGTTTGACGGGCCGAATACCGCGCACATCGAGATCTTCAATCACAAGGATGTGCTCAAGTCCTCGGGCCCCACCAGCCGCCCAAGCCGATGGAGAAGTCGGCCCGCCCACTTCCCTGCGGGCCGTCATTCTTTCCTTTCCTTGAGCGGCGGTCCGAAGTCGTCTCGCGGCCGACCGGACGTCCTCCACGGCTAACCGCGGTAAAGAGCTCCTGTGCAGCTCGGCCCGACTATTCCTGTACGGCCTCTTAACTCTTCCGCATCTGAAACGTCCTACAGTAGAAGGATCGGATGCAGGCCCCAGCGGAAAGCACTTTTCCGACATTTCGACATTCTCCGCAGAATTATCGTCCCTCTATTGCGCATCTGCAAATGGCTCCACGCAATATGCGTGCCAAAGGCAAAACTCTTTTGATACAGCGTAACCGATCGAACCCGCTGTCTTGCATGTCCAACGTTGTCGTATCTCGGACAATGCTAGCTACGCCGTCGACTCATAAGCTGTGACACCAGATTTTCGTGGCGACGAGCTTTACGGCTGCGAGATAGTTTTCAGGGCGCTTGTCGTTTCGGGGTGCGACACCCCGGAACTGCTTGATCCTGTTGAAGAACCGTTCCACGAGGTTACGCTGCCGATAGACCCAGCGCGAGAAGATGAACGACCCCTTCCTGTTGCTCTTCGGCGGGATGTTGGCCCAAGCCTTGCGCTCGGCCGCCTTGGCCCGGATCGCGTTGCTGTCGTAGCCCTAGTCGGCCAGCAGGATGTCTCCTTCGCCGAGCTCGTCCATCAACGCGCCGGCCTCGGTGCAGTCGGCGACTTGCCCGCCGCTCAGACGGAGGCTGACGGGGCGACCTTCGGCGTCGCCGAGCGCGTGGATTTTGCTCGTAAGCCCGCCGGGGGACGTCCCATGCCGCCATCGTCTCCATCCCCTCATTTTCCCGTGGCCGCGTGCTGGTGAACGCGGACACAGGTCGAGTCGATCATGACGATATCGCCATCGTAAGCCTCGGAAACCGCTTCAAGAAGTCGGTCCCAGACACCGGCCTTCCGCCAGTGGACGAAGCGTTGTAGCAGGTGGTCGGCGGACCGTAGCGCTCCGGGATTTCCGCCCAGGGTGAGCCCGTCCAGAACCGCCAGAGGATGCATTCAACACCCGCCGATCATCTGCTGCCCCGCACATTCAGCGCGAGAGCAGGCCTTTGTCGGGCACTTGCTGCGCCGTTTGTCGGCATTGAGACTCAATGCCAGAAACCTGACACTACGCGCCGCTGCGAAGTGTCTGCTGAGCCTGCGAATTCACTTCGGCACGCGATTTGCTCTGTTCACGGCATCGTCACCAATCGCAGTGCGATGGTCTTCCGGACGGACACGGCGCGCGTCGCTGTTCGCGTCTGGTCCGTTCCGACCGTTTGCTGTGGAAATGACTTGGCGCTCGGTTGTGGACCGAGAAAATGCAAGGAAGTGTTGGATGCGATCTAGAGTTCTTCTTTTGGGAGCCACAATTATTGCGCTTGTCGCGAGCGGTGCAACCAAAGCGGCAGACCTTGAGCCAGGAGTGAAACTGCCACCGGCGGTGTGGGACTGGTCCGGAGGCTATATTGGCGGACACGTCAGTGGCGGGTACGGTCGAATCTCCTTCGCCGATCCCTACGGTCAGTCGATCTATGGCGATGCCGACAGGTTCGATGTCACCCCGCTGCACAACCCGCACCTGTCGTTCGGCCAGGGGCCGCATTTCTGTCTGGGCGCTGGCGCGCCTCGAATTGCGATCCGCATTCCCGGCGCCGTTCGTGCGGCTGGAGGATCTGGCCCTGACCATCGCAGCGGAGGACGTCGTCTACATGCCGTCTTACGTCATTCGCTGCCCACAGCGCCTGCCGGTCACCTTCCGCCCTTCCATCGCTTAGAGAGTGAAGTGTCACCATGTCCGAACAACCCTTGCCGACCCTGCCGATGTGGCGCGTCGATCACATCGAGCCCTCCCCCGAGATGTTGGCGCTACTCGCCAACGGTCCGATCCACCGCGTGCGCTTCCCGTCCGGGCACGACGGCTGGTGGGTGACAGGCTACGACGAGGCCAAGGCGGTGCTGTCCGACGCGGCGTTCCGGCCCGCGGGAATGCCGCCGGCGGCATTCACCCCGGATTCGGTGATTCTCGGTTCGCCGGGGTGGCTGGTCTCGCACGAGGGGGAGGAGCATGCCCGGTTACGCACGATCGTGGCGCCGGCCTTCAGCAACCGCAGGGTGGAACTGCTCGCGCAGCAGGTCGAGGCGATCGCCGCGCAGTTGTTCGAGACGCTGGCGGCCCAGCCTCAGCCCGCCGACCTGCGGCGCCACCTCTCCTTTCCGCTTCCGGCCATGGTCATCAGCGCGCTGATGGGCGTGCTCTACGAGGATCACGCCTTTTTCGCCGGGCTGTCCGACGAGGTGATGACGCACCAGCATGAAAGCGGCCCGCGCAGTGCGTCGCGCCTGGCCTGGGAAGAACTGCGCGCCTACATCCGCGGCAAGATGCGGGACAAGCGCCAGGATCCGGGCGCCAACCTGCTGACGGATCTGCTCGCGGCGGTCGACCAGGGCGAAGCGACCGAGGAAGAGGCGATCGGCCTCGCGGCGGGCATGCTGGTGGCGGGGCACGAGAGCACCGTCGCGCAGATCGAATTCGGCCTGCTGGCCATGTTCCGCCATCCGCAACAGCGCGAACGCCTGGTCGGCGATCCATCCCTGGTGGACAAGGCGGTGGAGGAAATCCTGCGCATGTACCCGCCGGGCGCGGGCTGGGACGGCATCATGCGCTATCCGAGGACCGACGTGACCATCGCGGGCGTGCATATTCCCGCGGAGAGCAAGGTGCTTGTCGGCCTGCCGGCGACGTCGTTCGATCCGCGCCATTTCGACGACCCGGAAATCTTCGACATCGGACGCGACGGAAAGCCGCACCTGGCGTTCTCCTACGGGCCGCACAACTGCATCGGCGTGGCGCTGGCTAGGCTGGAACTCAAGGCGGTGTTCGGTTCGATCTTCCAGCGCTTTCCCGGGCTGCGCCTCGCAGTGGCGCCCGAAGAACTGAAGTTGCGCAAGGAGATCATCACTGGCGGCTTCGAAGAGATGCCGGTGCTCTGGTGATGCGTGGACGCCCGGGGGGGTCGGGATCTTGTCCGCAATTTGGCCGGCGGCCTCGCTCGCGCCGGTCAGATCAGCCAACCAAACAGGTAACCAAGATGGACGTGAAAGAAACAACGGCAGTATGCCGGGACGCCTTCGCCGAACTGGCGTCGCCAGCGTGCATCCACGACCCGTATCCGTTCATGCGGTGGTTGCGCGAGCACGATCCGGTGCATCGCGCGACGTCGGGCCTCTTTCTGTTGAGCCGCCACGCCGACATCTACTGGGCGTTCACGGCCACGGGCGATGCGTTTCGGGGACCAGCGCCGGGCGAATTGGCGCGCTATTTCCCGCGTGCGGCGACCAGCTTGTCGCTCAGTTTGCTGGCATCCACTTTAGCGATGAAGGAACCTCCAACGCATACGCGTCTGCGCCGGCTGATCTCCCGTGATGTCACCATGCGCGAGATCGACAACCTGCGGCCGAGCATCGCGCGCATCGTCGCAGCGCGCCTGGACGGCATCGCGCCCGCGCTGGAGCGCGGGGAGGCGGTGGACCTGCATCGCGAATTCGCGCTTGCCTTGCCAATGCTGGTCTTTGCCGAACTGTTCGGCATGCCCCAGGAGGACATGTTCGGGCTCGCCGCCATCATCGGCGCCATCCTGGAAGGCCTGAGCCCTCACGCCAGCGATTCCCAGCTCGCCGCGGCTGACGCAGCCAGCGCCAAAGTTAAGGCCTACTTCGGCGACCTCATACAGCGCAAGCGCACCGATCCCCGCCAGGACATCGTGTCGATGCTCGTCGGCGCACACGGCGACGACGCCGACATGCTGTCGGATGCGGAGTTGATCAGCATGCTATGGGGCATGCTGCTGGGCGGCTTCACTACCACTGCTGCGACCATCGACCATGCCGTCCTGGCGATGCTGGCGTATCCCGAACAGCGGCACTGGCTGCAGGGGGACGCCATGGGAATCGAGGCATTCGTCGAAGAAGTCCTGCGCTGCGACGCGCCCGCCAGGTTCAGCTCCATTCCGCGGATCGCGCA
The DNA here is from genome assembly GCF_013004495.1 of Rhizobium sp. SEMIA 4085. Lineage (NCBI taxonomy): Bacteria > Pseudomonadati > Pseudomonadota > Alphaproteobacteria > Hyphomicrobiales > Rhizobiaceae > Rhizobium > Rhizobium sp. SEMIA 4085. The sequence continues at coordinate 260 of NZ_JABEPH010000374.1, read as the reverse complement.
GCGCGACATCGAACTGTGCGGCGTGGTGATCCCGAAGGATGCGGACGTGCGCGTGCTGATCGCGGCCGGCAATCGCGACCCGGACGCCTTCGCCGATCCCGACCGCTTCGATCCCGCACGGTTCTACGGCACCAGTCCTGGCATGTCGACCGACGGGAAGATCATGCTGAGCTTCGGCCACGGCATCCACTTCTGTCTCGGCGCGCAACTGGCCCGGGTGCAGCTGGCTGAGAGCCTGCCGCGGATAGAGGCGCGCTCCC
>NZ_JABEPH010000373.1:0-5644 GCF_013004495.1 Rhizobium sp. SEMIA 4085 | reverse complement strand
AAACGCGGGCGGCTCCCTCAACGTCCCTGTTGTCACAGAGACAAATGGTGTTCTTAGACATCGCGTGGTCCTCCTGGTCGTTGTCCTTCAGATCGAGAGCCCGACCTGATGATACGATGACGCACCAGCTGCCCCCGATCCGACATCATGATCAAAATCGCTGCTTTCTTTTTAACTCCTCTCGTCTTGCGCGGCCCAAACGCCTTGGGCCGACAGGCAACTGCTTCATTGCGACCGTTGCAGAATTGCCTACTCTGCGATGTCACAAAAGTCAGGAAAACAAGTGTCGTTTTAATCGGGACTTCTGCAAGAGGTCGTTGACCGCCTTCGGCCTTTACGCACACTCAGCACTGTCAGCGGGCACAGTGGTCTTAATTTCGGCGAAAGAGGTGTCGAAGCTCGGAAGGCTTCAAAATCAGGGATGAATAATATGGCCACCTTTATCCTTATACTCGGAGGCTGGCAGGGCGGTTGGGTTTACCAAAAGGTGGCAGATATACTTACTGCGGACGGGCACAGAGCCTTACCGATCACGCTTTCGGGGGTCGGCGATGCGCCCGCCCCAACGGCCAATCTTGAAGATCACATAGATGAGGTCGTTAGTGCGATGAAGTCGCATCGCGACGACCTGGTGATTGTTGGACAATCCTACGGCGGGATGGTCGTGAGCGGCGCAGCTGATGCTGCGGCATCGCAAATTGGTCTATGTAGACGCCTATGTGCCTGGTTCCGGTGACTCTGTCTGGTCCCTGACGACGCCTCGTTTTCGAGATGTCTTCGTCGCGGGCGCGAAGGCTGACGGACTAACTTGCGCGCCCCCTGCCAATCTTGACCCGCGATGCCGACCGCATCCGATTGGCACGTTTCTCCAATCAATCAATCTCAGCGGATGTTGGCGTGAAGTGCCGCGCAAGACCTTCATTGGCGCATTTGGATGGGAAGGAAGTCCGTTCCTTGACCCTTATCAACGCTTAAACGGTGAGCCGGAGTGGTCGACCTTTGCCTTCGATTGCGGGCACAATGTAGCACGGCTGAAGCCCGAGGGGCTCTTACCGAGATATTGCTAGCTCAGGTTTGACCAACCTGACTGCAATCCAAATACGACATGCCGTGCAGCGAATTCCCAATTTTCGCGCCAAAAGCCGACGATGCTGAATTTATAGGCAATCCGTGTCGCAAAATTTCTCGCAAAAGTCGGCGTTTTCGTTACCGATTTTTGCGACCTCATGGCGGCTTTGGGCCGGCTTGCCGGCGAACTGTTCGGCCGAAACGCGCCCAAAAGCGCCAGATTAGCCTCGGTTTGGGTGCGCCAACAGGTCGGACATAGTCTTCCTCTAATCGTCGTTATTTGGCCTTTCGGTCGTGGAATGGTGGCTGGATTTCTGCGACCGGCGCAGGAATGAGGATGGATGGAACCAATCGCCGCCATAAAAGATGAAGTCTCCCGCTTACGGGGTGAGACGCAGACCCACGCATACCTCACCCAAGCACATCATAGAGCCGAAAGATCCAGCTGATCTGATAGAGCAGGCCGAGGCTGACGAAGGCGATGTGGAAGCGGCGGTTCCGCGTCCAGGCCGCCACAAGGCAGAGGACGATATAGGCGAGGTTGCGGATGAGATATTCACGGCCGAGCGCATGGACATAGGCCTGGCCCTTGAGCCAGGTATCGCCGAGGTCCACGGCATAGGTCAGCGCCAGCATGCCGAAGAACCAAGTGCGCCGGGAGATGAAATAGTCCTCGTAGTCGCCGTACTCCTCGATCGAGGTCGGGAAGAGCAGGACGCTAAGGAAATAAAACAGGCAGCAGAAGCTGATGAGGAAGAGGTAAACGCCGAAGGTGATGACGACCAGCGAGCCGAGGCGATACTCCCACCACCAGAAATGGATGATGAAGAGGAACATCGACCCGACCCAGCCGAGATGGACGTGGTAGAGCGGTGTTTCTTAGGCGATTGGACGATGCCGGCGAGACCCGTGAGTAGGCGGGTGAGGCTGAGGCCGATGACCATCGCCATTATGGCGCGGATATAAACGAAGACCTCCGGTGTCGCCGCCTCTTGCATGGTGTCACGCCTTGGGGACCGGCTTCGGCGCGCCGTTTTCGTCGAGTGCCACCATGATGAAGGTGCCGGCTGTGACCTTTTCCATCTTGTTGTAGCGCGAACGGTGCGCCCAGGCCTCGACGCAGAGAGTGATCGAGGTGCGGCCGACGCGGTCGATGTCGGTAAAGACCGAAAGTGTGTCGCCGATCTTCACCGGCAACTGGAAAGCCATTTCCTTGACCGCGGCGGTGACCACGCGGCCTCTGGCGCGTTCGGCGGCGCGGATGCCGCTCGCCAGGTCCATCTGCGCCATGACCCATCCACCGAAGATATCGCCTGCGGGGTTGGCGTCGCCAGGCATGGCAAGCGTGCGGAGCGTCAGTTCGCCTTTCGGCTTCGGGGTCTCGGTCATGATCCTACTTCGTGATGTTTGCGGTTTCGATTCCGCCCGCACGGTAATGTAAAGCGCAAGCGAAATGAACAGACAAACGGCCGGCGTTTAGTGCGCTGGGTGTCGCCGGTCCTGAAATAAATCTCCTTAATGTAAAATTCTAAGATAATCCAGATTGTTGCAACGGGAACCGGACTGCCGGCAACCACCTTCCGTCACGTTATGTCGCCTCACTCTAATATTAGTTCACCGTCCAGTAATGGATCTCCCTCATCATTCAAAGATCGATTCTGCATGGGAATGCCGGGGGAATTCATGCGTAACATCAAGATATCAACGCGTCTCTATTGTCTCGTCGGCCTGACGTTGGCGATCTTTGTGGCGACGATGGTTTTCTTTCTAAACTATTCTTATTCCGAACTGGAAATGGAAAGAAAATCCGGTCTTGCGCAGATGGACGCGACGGCGGTCAACATCCTGCAGAAATACTACAAGATGGAACAGGCCGGCACGCTGACGCGCGATGAGGCGCAAACGGCGGCGAAAGACGTCATCGCTGCCATGCGCTACGGCGGCAGCGGCTACTTCTGGATCAACGACATGCGCCCGGTCATGGTGATGCATCCGATCAAGCCGGAGCTGAACGGCGCCGACCTTTCGCAGAACAAGGACCCGACCGGCAAATTCCTGTTCATGGAATTCGTCAATGTCGTGAAGGCCCAGGGTGAGGGTTTTGTCGACTACTATTGGCCGAAACCAGGTGCCGAACAGCCCGTCCTGAAATACTCGCACGTCGCTGGCTTCGAGCCCTGGGGTTGGATCGTCGGCACCGGCGTCTATTCCGACGACCTTGCAGCGCTCTACTGGCAGAATGCGATCTGGACGGCGATCCTTTGCGCGATCGGAGCTGGGATCATCGTTTCCGTCGCCTATGCGATCGTCAAGAGCGTTACCGGACCCGTCGCACGGATCGGCGCGGCAATGCATGAGATCGCGGGCGAGAACGGGGCGGTCGAAGTCTGCGACAGCGATCGGCGTGACGAGATCGGCCACATGGCAAAGGCCCTCCTGGTATTGCGCGACTCGATGCTCGACCGCACCAAAATGCGTGCCCGTGAAGACGAGCGCCAGCGCGAGATCGACGGCGAACGCCGCGGCAATGAAGCGAGCCTGCGCGCCGCAGCCGAGCGCCAGAACCACGCGATGCAAACGCTGGGAGCCGGCCTGGAGAAGCTTGCAGCCGGCGATCTCACGGTTTCGATCGGCGATCTCGGCGAGGACTATTCAAAACTGCGCACCGACTTCAATGCCGCCGTCGGCGCGCTCAACGACGTCATCCAGGCGATCGCCGAATCGAGCAATGTCGTGAATGACAATGCATCGGGTATCAGCGAGGCTACCAACAATCTGTCGAAGCGCACCGAGCAGCAGGCCGCTGCTCTCGAAGAGACTGCAGCCGCACTCGATGAGATTACCGCAACGGTGCGGACCGCGTCCGAACGGGCGACCGAAGCCCGCGAGATGGTCGCCGAGACCAAGGCGAGTGCTGGAAAATCCGGCGAAATCGTGCGGAATGCCGTTAGCGCGATGAGCCGGATTGAGGACTCCTCCAGCCGGATCAGCCAGATCATCGGCGTGATTGACGAGATCGCGTTCCAGACCAACCTTTTGGCGCTGAATGCCGGTGTCGAGGCCGCACGCGCAGGCGAGGCCGGCCGGGGCTTTGCGGTCGTGGCGCAAGAGGTTCGCGAACTCGCGCAACGTTCGGCAAATGCCGCCAAGGAGATCAAGACGCTGATCAGCAACTCGGCGGCGGAAGTCGAGTCCGGCGTGGCGCTGGTTCGCTCGACGGGCGATGCTCTCGTCGAGATCGAGACGCTGGTGAACAAGGTCAACGACCATGTGAATACAATTGCCACCGCGGCGCGCGAGCAGGCAACGGGCCTCCACGAGATCAACACCTCGGTCAACCACATGGATCAGATGACCCAGCAGAACGCTGCCATGGTGGAGGAAACGACGGCGGCGAGCCAGACGCTTGCCGAAGAGAGCAGCCAGCTTCGTACGCTGCTTGCCAAATTCCGCCTCGGCTCGCGCGCGTCGCAGCATTACGCACGGCACGCAGCTTGATCAGCGGCAGAGCCGGGCTCGCCCGGCTCTGATCCCAGGGGTAAGCTTTCATTCATCGTTTTTAGCTAAATTCGAGTCAAATTCTTCAATGCAAGCAGGGCTGCGGGAGCGATGGAGAGTATTGTGTCTACCTCCCTTTTGCGGCGCGTCGCGCTGCCGGTCCTGATAACCACCAGCCTCGCGACCTGTTCGATCAGCGACGGCATGATACCGCCGGCAAGCATCGACCGGGGCACGAAGGTGAGTTCGATTTCGCCTATGCCGGGGCAAGGCGCGAAGCGCATGGCGCCCGCCGATGCGCAGGCGTCCTATCCCGTTTCCAACGCACCGGTTTCAAACACGCAAGGCTCGATCGATTATCTCGACACGCCGAACCTTGCAGGCGCCGGGCATTCTGCGCGCGCGGGCAGCCAGCCGATGCCAAAGAAGCTGCCGATGATCGACAGCGATGAGGCACTGGCGCAAGGGCAGGGGCAGCCGCAGAACTGGGGCGGCACCCAGCAGCTTGCAGTGCCTTCCGGTGGCGTCAACATGGATGCGGAGCTTGGCGCGGAACCCGTCGTCGGGCTGGCGCAGGAACAGCAGATGCAGATCGCCGAAGGAAATTCGGCTGAACCTGTGGTCGACGGGATCGGCACCGACAATCCGACGCAATTGAACCGGACGGCAATGCCGCGGCCAGCCGCACAGGCCGAGATGAGCCGCGCCCCCGTGTGGAACGACGGCAGTTCGGTGATCGAGCCGTCGCGTGTTCCCGACGAGGACGAGAGCCAGGAAGTGGCGATGCTCAGGCCGAACGACCCGATGATCAGCCGGCCGGTCGCCCCCGACCCGAACGTGATGCCGGCCTCCGAGCTTGCCTGCCGCCGTGATCTGAAGCGCATGGGCGTGGTCTTCACCGACAAGCCGGCGATCAACGACGGCCCGTCCTGCCAGGTGCCTTATCCGGTCTCGCTGCAGGGGCTTTCCGGCAATATCGGCGTGAGGCCTGCGGTGACGCTGAACTGCCAGGTGACGCTGGCCTTCGCCAAATGGGCTAAGGACGGACGCGCGTCCTCGGGCCTCCTTCACTTCTAGA
>NZ_JABEPH010000372.1:0-5658 GCF_013004495.1 Rhizobium sp. SEMIA 4085 | reverse complement strand
CTCTACAAGGGCCAGGTGATCAAGTCGGGCGACAAGACGCTGGCGTATGAGCTCGAAGCCAACGGATCCGCCGACATCATCGGAGCGGCAGCCTGATTCAGGCGGAAAGGACGGGTCTCATGAACATGCAGACGACGAACCGCCTGACCGCCGCGGAAGCGGCGCTCGTTGAGGCTTTCAACAATCAGTTCGGCGAACTGCCGGGCGACGGCGCCGTGACGGCGACCCGCGACCGGCTGCTCGACGACCTGAAGAAGGGCGGCCTGCCGACACGCAGGATCGAGGCCTGGCACTATACCGACCTCAAGAACCTGCTGCGCGAGGTGCCGGCCACGGCCGGAGACGCCGCGTCGAAAGAGATCGAGCCGTTGATCGAAGGTTCTTCGGTTCTTTCGATCGTGCAGGGCCATGCGGACCCTAGCGCAAGGGCGGGCGACCTCGAAATTTCCAGCTACGCGCAGCGCCTGATCGACGGTTCGGCTGCCGCCGCGCTCGGCGCGCTCGGCGCGGATGACGCCGTCGGCCGCATCAATGGCAGCTTCGTGCGCGACGGCTATGTCGTCGACATTCCTGCAAAGACCGAGTTCGATAGGCCGCTGGAGATCGACGTCGTTCACGCCGGCGGCCAGATCCATACACGCCTGCCGGTGTCCTTCGGCGAAAACGTCAAGGCGACCGTGATCGAGCGTCACCTGTCGGTGACCGGGGACGCGGCATTCGTATCCCATGTCAGTGACATCACTATCGGCGAGGGCACGGAACTCATCTGGATCATCCTGCAGCAGCAGGGCCGCGAGGATACGCATCTCGGCCAGATCCGTATCGATCTCGGCGCCAATGCCAAGCTGAAGCTCTTTGTCATCAACGCTGGCGGCAAGCTGGTGCGCCAGGAAATGCATATCAAGGTGACGGGCGAGGGTGCGGACCTGACGCTCCGGGGCATCAACCTGCTCGGCGGCGATACGCATACCGACGTGACGATGGTGCTTGGCCACAACGTCCCGCACACCGGTTCGACGGAGATCATCCGCAACGTCGTCTTCGACCGCGCCAAGGGGGTCTTCCAGGGCATTATCCGGGTTGCGCCTGACGCGCAGAAGACCGATGCGAAGATGTCCTGCAACACGCTGCTGATGTCAGACGATGCCGACTTCTCGACAAAGCCGGAGCTTGAGATCTTCGCCGACGACGTCCAGTGCGGCCACGGTGCGACCGTTACCGACATCGATGATAATCATCTCTTCTATATGATGGCGCGCGGCGTTCCGGAGAACAAGGCCCGTGCGATGCTCGTCAATGCCTTCGTTGCGGAGATCGTCGAAGAACTTGAAGACGAAGACCTGGTCGAGGCGCTGGAAGGCGTCATCGCGGCCTGGCTCGAAAAGCACGCCTGATCGGATAAGCGCCATGGACAAGATAGTACCGGCAGCCACCTACGACGTCGAAGCCATCCGCAAAGATTTTCCGATCCTTGCGCGGGAAGTCTATGGTAAGCCACTGGTCTATCTCGACAACGGCGCGTCCGCACAGAAGCCGCAGGGCGTCATCGACGCCATCTCGCGGACCTATTCAACCGAATATGCGAATGTGCACCGTGGCCTGCATTACCTCTCCAATGCCGCAACCGAAGCCTATGAAGGCGCGCGCGAAAAGGTGCGCCGTTTCCTGAATGCGCCGTCGGTCGACGACATTGTCTTCACGAAATCCTCGACGGAGGCGATCAATACGGTCGCTCATGGCTGGGGAATGCCGAAGATCGGCGAGGGCGACGAGATCGTCGTCTCGATCATGGAGCACCACTCCAACATCGTCCCTTGGCATTTCATCCGCGAACGGCAGGGCGCCAAGCTGGTCTGGGTGCCGGTGGACGACGAAGGTGCCTTTCATATCGAGCACTTCGAGAAGAGCCTGACGGAGCGCACCAAGCTTGTCGCGATCACGCATATGTCGAATGCGCTCGGCACGATCGTTCCGGTCAAGGACGTCTGCCGTATTGCTCATGAGCGCGGCATTCCGGTCTTGATCGACGGTTCGCAAGGTGCCGTGCACCTGCCGGTCGATGTCCAGGATATCGACTGCGACTGGTACGTCATGACCGGCCACAAGCTCTACGGTCCCTCGGGAATCGGCGTGCTCTACGGCAAGAAGGACCGGCTTCGCGAGATGCGTCCATTCCAGGGTGGCGGCGAGATGCTCTTCGAGGTGACCGAGGATGCGGTCACTTCCAACGACCCGCCGCATCGCTTCGAAGCCGGGACGCCGCCGATCGTTCAGGCGATCGGCCTCGGTTATGCGCTGGACTATATGGAGAAGATCGGCCGCGAGGCGATTTCGCGTCATGAAGCCGAACTGACGGCCTATGCTGGCGAGCGGCTGCGGTCGATCAATTCGCTGCGCGTCTTCGGAACGGCACCCGGTAAAGGCAGCATTTTTGCGTTCGAACTCGCCGGTCTTCACGCTCACGACGTTTCGATGGTCATCGACCGGCAGGGCGTTGCGGTGCGTGCCGGCACGCATTGCGCCATGCCGCTCTTGAAACGCTTCGGCGTCACCGCCACATGCCGTGCATCCTTCGGCATGTACAATACACGTGCCGAGGTCGATGCCTTGGCCGACGCGCTGGAATATGCGCGCAAGTTCTTTGCTTGAGGAGTGTCCGTATGAGCCTGGACGAGAGCGAACAGAAGACCGACGTGCGCGAGGGCATCGTGCATTCGAGCATTCCTGCCGATGAACTGGCGCGCCTCAGCGACGACGTCATCGGGGCGCTGAAAACCGTCTACGATCCGGAAATTCCCGCCGACATCTTTGAACTCGGTCTAATCTACAAGATCGACATCGAAGACGACCGCATGGTGAAGATCGTCATGACGCTGACGGCGCCAGGCTGCCCGGTTGCCGGTGAAATGCCGGGTTGGGTCGAGAATGCCGTCGGCGCCGTCGAAGGCGTATCCGGCGTCGAGGTCGCAATGACCTTCGATCCGCCGTGGACGCCGGACCGCATGTCGGAAGAGGCGCAGGTGGCCGTCGGCTGGTATTGAGGGTCAGGCCGCCGACTTTTCATTGGCATGATGGGAGCAAGGTCGATTCCGAGAGCTTTCATTAGTTTGATGATGGTCGCAAATTCAAGATTGCCTTGGCCGCTCAGCGCCTTGTAAAGCGGTTAGCGGCTCATTCCAACCTCGCGCGCGAGCTGGCTCATGTGTTTGGCTCTTGCCAGAACGCCCAAACGCCTGGCGATGCGAGGATATACATCAATGAAAAGGCGTGGGACGAATTTCGCTTTTGATTAAGGGATTGAAGCATTAGGCATAACTGCCTAAATTGAAGAGATGAAGCGCCGGATCTTGACCCCGGTGTGGAAGGAGAATGAGCCGATGGGCTTTGCAGTGATGAGCATGACCGGCACCGCCGCGGCGCGCGTAAAGGCAATCGTTGAAAATTCCGGGCCGGACGCCAAGGGCATCCGCGTCGGCATCAAGAAAGGCGGTTGCGCCGGGATGGAATATACCATCGAGCTGGTGAGCGAACCCAATGCCAAGGACGACCTGATCGAGCGCGACGGCGCCAAGGTCTGGGTGGAGCCCTCTGCGGTCCTCTATCTGCTTGGGACGGAAATGGACTTCGAGACCACGACGCTGCGCTCGGGCTTCACCTTCACGAACCCGAACCAGACCTCGGCGTGCGGCTGCGGCGAATCCGTCGAGCTCAAGCCTGCCGATCTCGCGGCGCTTGCCGCGCGCGGCGACGCGGTGGTGCCTGCCGCGCACTGAATTCTTTGAGGCCGCACCCGAAAGCCGCCAGCGATGGCGGCTTTGTTATTTTGATTTGTCCCTTTCAGCAGCGAAACAGTTTCTACTTTATGATCATCGAAACGCTGCTACTGCTCTTTGCCAAAGGCGCGCTCCTCGGCCTCATTGTCACAGCGCCGCCGGGACCGATCGCGACTCTGTGCATCAACCGCAGCCTTCATCGTGGTTTCGGATCGGGTGCAGCCATCGGCATAGGGGCAGCGCTTGGCGATGCGTGTTATGCGCTGGTCGCGGCCGCCGGTCTCGCGATGGTTTCGGTTATCGTCGATGACTATTCGCTGCCGATTGCAGCGGCCGGCGGTGCACTTCTGATCTTTCTCGGCATCCGGGACCTCATGACGCCACCCGCCGGTGCCTTGCAGGTCGGTGCGCGCGATCTCTTGCGCACGATCGCCTCGACCTTCCTGCTGGCGATTTCCAACCCCGGCGCGCTTCTGTCCTTCGGAGGCCTCTTTGCTGGCCTTGGTTTGGTCGACGGCAAAACCGTCACCGAGGTGGCATCGATCGTCATCGGCGTGTTCTTCGGGGCGATGGTGTGGTGGACGGCGCTGAGCGCGGCGGTGAATCTCGCCCGCGACAGGATTTCAAGCGATCTCACGCTGCTGATCCGCCGCATTTCCGGGGGGCTGATCATTGCCTTCGGCACCGTCGTTCTCGGCTTTGCCGCGCGGCTGCTGCTTGCGTAGGGAGTTACGGGCGCCGGTCAGTCGCGCTTGATGCTCATCAGTAGTTCCCAGATGTCAGCGCCCCTCTCGATGACGACAGCATTTGCCTTGAAGCTTTGCTCGGCCTGGATCAGGCCTGTCAGTTCCGTGGCGGGGTCGGCACTTTGGCCTTCATCGGCAGTCAGCCTATCGAGATCGATGCGGCCATAGCCCGGCGTGCTGATACTCGCCACGTTGCTGGCGATCGCGCTGAACTTGTTGGCCTGCGTGCGCATGCCGGATAGAGCGGTAGTTTGTCGAGGAAAGGACTAGGCGAGGGCCTTTGCCCCAAGCTACTTTTGGCGCAATATGGCCGGCAATGACCGCTTGGCGCCTGCCAAGTGCTTAGTTTTAACTGCCATGCCTCTGGCTGATGGAGCTTTCGATGTCCTCAAGCTTTAACGTTCACAACGCGGCCGGCTACGAGCAGCTCATGGGACGCTGGAGCCAAAAGCTCGCGTCGCCATTCATCGAGTTTGCGGGCCTTGCCGATGGTGAGAAGGTACTCGATGTCGGTTGCGGCACGGGCAGCCTGACATTTGCCCTTGCCAAGGCTGCTGATCTGAGCGAGATCGCCGCCATCGACTATTCGCCGGTCTTCGTCGAGGAGGCAATTCGGCGCAACATTGACCCGCGCATCAAGATTGGGCAGGCGGACGCTTGCTCTTTGCCTTTCGAAGACGGAGGCTTCGACCGAGCGCTCGCACTGCTCGTTCTTCATTTCGTGCCCGAGGCCGGCCGGGCCGTTGGAGAGATGCGCCGCGTCGTGCGTCCGGGCGGGGTAGTCGCCGCAGCGGTCTGGGATCATCTCGGCGGCATGCCCGGCATGCGGATGATGGTCGACACGGTGGCGGCACTCAGCGAGACCGGGCGGCAGCTGCGCAATCGCTATTGCTTTCAGCCAATGATGCAGCCTGGCGAAATGAAGCGGACTTTTGTCGAGCAGGGTCTGCTGGACGTGACCGAAACCCAGCTGGTGATCCGCATGGAGTACCAAAGCTTTAATGATTACTGGGCACCTATTGCCGCAGGCGAAGGCCCTCTTGGCAAGTATGTGGCGACGCTCGACGCCCCTGAGCGGGCGCGCGTCGATGCTGCCGTACGCGACGCATACGAGGCGGGCCGGTTAGATGGTCCACGGT
>NZ_JABEPH010000371.1:0-5667 GCF_013004495.1 Rhizobium sp. SEMIA 4085 | reverse complement strand
CCTGCTCCTGCGGGCCGCGCCGCCCTATCGGGATTACCGGATATTCGTCAGCAATGGTGAAATTCTCGGCATGATGGGTCGTTGCGCCGACGGCTGGATCACCAATATCGCCCGCGGCGCGAAGGCCGAGCCGGTCGTCGGGCCGCTGCGCCCGAAGCTTGCCGAACTTGCGCTTGCCGCCGCCGCCGCCGTTGGAACCGACTTTGCGGGCATCGATATCGTACAGGGATGCGAAGGCAATCTTCTCGTACTGGAAGTCAACAGCATGCCGGCCTGGACCGGCTTGCAATCCGTTGTCCCCGTCCGCGTCGCCGATTGCATCGCTCAGGCAATGGTCGCCCTTCTCAGTCCGGACGTAAAGGAAAGGCCCGCAGCATGACGCTGACGCGGCAAGAGATCATGGCAGCCTACCTGGACGCCTGCCGCGCCGAGATCGATGCCTTGAAGCCGGGCAATGTGCACCGCTTCGCAGACGGCCACCGGATGACGGCGGATCAATTCCTCCAAAGTGCGGCCGTCAGCTCGCTGTCGGTCACCGATCCGCTTGCATCGGTCGGTCAGCGTATTCTTCGTGCGGTAACTGCCACCCGCGAAAGCGTGGGAACGAACACCAATCTCGGTATCCTCCTGCTTTGCGCGCCGCTTGCCAAGGCGGCCGAGAGCACGTCTTGGGATTTCCGCAAGGGCCTCACGCAGACATTGGATGAAATGAATGCGGGCGATGCCCGCGACGTCTTCGCCGCAATCCGCCTCACGAATCCGGGAGGGCTCGGCAGCGCCGAAGAACATGACGTTAGAGACGAGCCGACGGTGTCTCTCGTCAACGCCATGGCCATGGCAGCCGACCGCGACATGATCGCCCGACAATATACGAACGGCTTTGAAGACATCTTCAACGGCGGCCTGTCGGCGTGGAGAGAAGCGGCCGCGCGCGGCGAAGAGGACATGTGGCCGACAATCTTCGTCTTTCTTTACTTCCTGTCCTCGTTTCCCGACAGTCATATCGGGCGCAAACACGGGACCGGTCTCTCTGTTGAAATTGCCAAAGAGGCCGACACGATACGCCGTCGGGTGATGGATGAGACGCGCTTGCCCAGCCGGGAAAAGATTCTGCTGGACTTCGACAGGCGGCTGAAGGACAGGGATATCAACCCCGGGACCTCCGCCGATCTCACGGTTGCGACGCTTTTTGTCCGTAACATGAAGTTCGGCTTGCATAATCGCAGCTTAGATGTTTGAATTTGGCCGGCGAATAAATCTTACTCGCTGCTATCTGGCCAACCGACCCAGTCAAGGGTGCTGCGAACAAGGATAGCTGTCCATCGAGCGTCGTGTCTCGTGTGGTACGGCTTCTTTGGACGAAACTTTTTGACCATACGGTACAAGGGAGGAATTGGCCGTGGCAAAGATTAGCAAGGTAATGGTTGGTGAATCACTCGTTGGCGAGGGAAATGAAGTCGCGCATATCGATCTTCTGATCGGACCGCGTGGAAGCGCCGTGGAAACGGCATTTTGCAATGCGCTCACCAACAACAAGGACGGGTTTACGTCACTTCTGGCGGTCATCGCCCCGAACCTGGCCTGCAAGCCGAATACGATATTGTTCAACAAAGTTACGATCAAGGGTGCCAAGCAAGCCGTGCAGATGTTCGGCCCGGCACAGCATGCTGTGGCAAAGGCAGTCCAAGACAGCGTAGCCGAAGGCATCATTCCCGCCGACGAAGCCGATGACATCTTCATCTGCGTCGGCGTCTTCATCCACTGGGAAGCAGAAGACGACGCCAAGATCCAGGATTATAACTACAGGGCAACGAAGGAAGCGATTGAACGCGCAGTCACCGGCAAGCCGACCGCGGCGGAGGCAACTGCTCAGCGCGACACCGTCAAGCATCCTTTCAGCGCCTAGACACGAAACAACCCCGCACAGGGCGAGCCCGCCGTAGAAACAGGCGGCCTGTTGCGCCGGTTGTCGAAGCTTTTAGGCTTCAGCGTTACGCCATCTTCAAGCGCCAATGGTTGAAATGGCAGTGCTTCGGCTTCACGATTGAGAGAAGAGGCAGAGCGCCTCTTCTCTTGAATTCCCCTAGCTCCCATTAAAGGCGGAGACGTCGGTTCCTGTAAGTTCGCCGCTATGCAGCGATGTTGCGACCAAGGCACCAGCAATGCCCATGTCACTCAGCCGTTCCAGGTCATTGACGTTGCGGATTCCGCCTGCGGCGATGATGTCGCGGTTTCCGGCGATGTCCTTGATTGATCGCAGGCGATCGAAGTCGGGTCCGCAGCGCGCACCCACTTTGTCGAGTGTCATCACGATCACTCGTCTCGGCCACAGGTCAGGCGTTGACATGATGGCGGGCGGCCCGAGGAAGGTATCACCGCGAAAGTCGAGGGAAAGGATCAGTCTCTGATGCGCACCGAACGCGCTGAGAACGTCGATACCGACCTGGCTTTCGGAACCCAGGACGGCAAGGATCTGCGCGTTGGCAAGCGCCTGCCCGACGTCCGTTGCGCTTCGAAACCCTGCATCGAGCCAGACGTCCGGCCTCGGCTGCAAAAGAGATAGAGGCCCGGCGGCTAAACAATGGCTCGAACCGCTCTCGATGGCATCGAGGTCGGCGACATAAAAGATCGAAAACGGATGGATTCGGCGCAAGCCGTCGGCGACATTGCTGATCGCCGGTGTCGCGCTGAGCGGCGTCTCGATGGGCCTATAGGTATCGCGCATGCCCATCTGCGCGCGTACCACCTGGCCGTCTTTGACGTCGAGAACGGGAATGATAAGCAATGGTCAAACCTCGGCAGAAACGATCACTCACATGAAAGCCGGAATGGTAGCAAAAGAAAAGCGAACAGTTATCGGCTGGGACATCGGTGGTGCGCATTTGAAGATGGCGCGGACCGACAATGGACAAATTACCCATGCCAGGACCCTCAAGGCGCCGATGTGGCTCGGGCTCGATCAGGTGCGCGATGCGCTGGATCAGTTCCGCCCGCTTTTTCAAGGCAATCCCATCCATGTCTTCACGATGACGGGAGAGCTGTCGGATGGCTTCCCGTCGCGAGATGCCGGTGTTCGCCATATCCTGGATTTCATCAAAGCGGAATTCGGCGGCGACGACCTGCAGGTTTATGGTGGCCGTGCAGGTTTCGTCGATCTTTCAGAAGCCTACGATCTCGGCCCCGATATCGCCTCGGCCAATTGGCATGCCACGGCTGCGTTGAGCGCCTCGATCAAAGGAGAAGGTCTTTTCGTCGACATGGGTTCGACGACCACCGACATCCTCGCGTTTCAGAACGGACGCCTCTGCAACAATGGCTATTCCGATGCGGAGCGTCTGTTGACCGGCGAACTCGTCTACACGGGCTTTACGCGCTCGGCGCTGATCGGCATTGCCGAAAGAGTTCCGGTGCGCGCCACGATGACGCCGCTGATGAACGAGTATTTTGCCAATACCGCCGATCTCGGGCGCATTCTCGGAACATTGGACGAGGCCGATGACCAATACCCCGCCGCCGACCGAAGAGCCAAGTCGCGCCATGGATCGATCGGCCGCATCGCTCGCATGGTCGGACGTGACGGCACCGATCTTAGCGAAGGCGAATGGATCGATGTCGCCCGCTGGTTCAGCGAGCACCAATTGCGCATGATCCACGACGGTGCGTTCCGGGTTTGCGGCAATGCCGCACTAAGCCCGGGCGCACCTGTGGTGGGCGCGGGGATCGGTCGCCCGCAGATCATGCAGCTCGCCAAACGCCTGGAGCGGCCCTACGTCGACTTCGGCATGCTCGTTCCAGCAGCATCGGACGAGATCCGCGATCAGGCAAGCAAGGCCGCGCCGGCCGCTGCCGTCGCGCTCCTGTGGTCGAAATCGTAAAACGCACTACGGACGAAATGCCGGACGGATCCCGTCAGTCTCCGCGCGAATCGACATTCACGCGCTCCATCAGCCAATCCCAGGCCTGCCGCTCGTCAGCACCGGCCGTCTTGTCGATTGCAATCGACAGATATGCAATCTCGGAATCGACCTTTTGCTTGGGCAGCATATGCAGTCTGCTCACCAGGATTGCCAGTTCGAGAACGGCTGCCTTGGCCCGGTTCATGCCTGTGAACGGGGCATGCGTGGCCTCAGCTACGATCCGGCAGAAATAGCGGGGGCGGATCTCGTCCTGCGTGACGGAAACGACCTGCAAAACGGAATGACTGAGCGCTGCCTCCAGTCGCGGGACAGGGCAATCTTGCACCGCAACCAGCGGCCATTCCCGCCGTCCGGTGAGACAGCCCGCGAAAATCCGCATGTCGTCCGTATAATTGGCAATGGCAAACGGCACGGCGGTAAGATTTTCGAGGGTTGTGGAGGGGCGGAACGGTGCAATGATCCATCCGTCATCCTGAGCGATGATACCAAGGGGCGCGATATGCACCCGGCCCTTGGCATTCACCGTCGTTACGATCGTTTCGCGAATGAAGCTCATGGGCCGCCCTTCTTTGCGCGCAGCGTGTGCCCGGCCACGGCAAGCCGTGTGCGGTCTTCGCCTGCGCCCGGGCTCGCCACGCCCCAGGTAAGCGGCTCGTCCTGCGAATAGCGTTTGCCGAGCTTCCAGGCGATTTCCGCCTTCATCAATTCCGCTCCCAGATAAAAGGCGTGCGCGCCATCCTGTTCGACATTAAGCACAGGAAAGAGGTCGAAGGCGTTGTCGCTCTTCCAGTGGCCGGCTTTGCTGAAGACATGGATGCCGTCAGGAGCAGTCATGATGCGAAAATTGGCGTCGCGCACGTCTTGCGCAAGCGCCTCGATATCGGCAATGGAGCTCGCAAAGGGCGCGCGGTCGTGTATTTGCAGGAGGGCTGCGTCATAGCCGCGGGGCAGCGCATGATCGTGCTTGGCGGCATACATGATGCGTCGCGCCCGGTCGTGTTCCTCCACCGTGCGCACGGTATGCGGGCTGACGTTGACGACCAGCACGTTGGCGATGGAAAGCTCCGAGCAAAGGCCCGCGAGGATGGCTGTTATTCCCGACGTGTCGGCGTCGGTCAGCTCGGTCAGGTTGCCGGTACCCATCATCATCTCGACGTCCGGCCAGCGGCGGCGAGCCTCGATGAAGCGTCCAAGCGAGGCGGCGAAGCCGAAATGGATTGGGTCGAGAACCGGATCGGCGATGAAGGATATCCCGGCGTTCTGCGCCGCCTCGATGGCACGGCCGAGAGAGAAAAGGTCGCCCGGCACGGCTGGAATGAGAACCGGTTTGACCTTGTGGCGGGCGGCAATTCCAATTGTCTTTTCGTTCAGGCTCAAAAGATAGTCGACGCCGGAGCGGGCGGCAAGTTCCAGTTCATCGGCGTTCGCTGAGTCCACGCTGACGCAAAGCCCCTCGGCCTTGATCCGCCCGATGGCTTCTTCCAGATGGGCAAAGGGCGTATCTGGAAGGCAGCCCAGGTCGATCACATCGGCGCCGCCGTTTGCGAGCGCACGCGCTCTTTTTAGCAGCGCCTCCAGCGACAGGGTCGATGCGTCGACGATTTCGGCGAAAATGCGCATCTCGTGGCGCGACAGATCCGGCGGCTTTCCCGCCCGGCCAAGGTAGACAGGCAGATCCGCCACCTCGTCAGGTCCGCGCACGAAAGGGATGCCGAACTCGCCGCTCAACCGTACCAAGCGGCATCAGAAC
>NZ_JABEPH010000370.1:0-5690 GCF_013004495.1 Rhizobium sp. SEMIA 4085 | reverse complement strand
GTGCCGTAAAGCGCGTGAAGTACCAACTCGAATCGACGAAGGTGTCCATCGTGTCCGTTTCGCGCCGGGCGTTGTTGCCGCAGGTTGGGCAGGCGACATGCCGCCAGGTCGGGTGGCGGTCGAGCGGATTGCCCGGCTGATCGAAGGTTACGTCCGCGGGCAGCTTGACGGGCAGGTCCGTCTTCGGCACCGGCACGACACCGCAGGCATCGCAATGGACAACCGGGATCGGGCAGCCCCAATAGCGCTGGCGCGAAATGCCCCAGTCGCGCAGGCGGAAATTCACCTTGCGTTCGCCCTGCGGCACATTGCCGAGCATCGTTGCCGCCAGGTGGTCGGCAACGATGCTGAAGGCTTCGTCCGTCGGTTTGCCGTCAAGGAAGCGGGAGTTGATCATCACGCCGTCGCCGTCGTAGGCGGTGTCACCGATCGTGAAGGCTGTGGCATCGCCGTCCTTCGGCATGACCACCGGAACAACTGGCAAACCATATTTGCGCGCGAAATCGAGGTCTCGCTGGTCGCCGGACGGGCAACCGAAAATAGCGCCCGTGCCATAGTCCATCAGTACGAAATTGGCGATATAGACCGGAAGTTCCCACGATGAATCAAGCGGATGCTTGACCCGGATACCGGTATCCATGCCCTTCTTCTCGGCCGTCTCAAGGGCTGCCAGCGAGGTGCCGGCCCGGCGGCACTCTTCGCAGAAGGCTTCGATAGCTGGATTTGACGCGGCAGCATCCTTTGCCAGGGGGTGATCGGCTGCGATCGCAAGGAAGGAGGCGCCAAACAGCGTGTCGGGACGTGTGGTATAAACCGTCACCTCGGTTTCGCCGGCAGGCGCCGTCTGCGGCACGATTTCCCAGCGGATCATCAGACCCTCGGAGCGGCCGATCCAGTTCTTCTGCATCAGACGAACTTTCTCCGGCCACTGGTCGAGTGTATCCAGAGCGTCAAGCAGATCCTGGCTGAAGTCAGTTATCTTGAAGAACCACTGTGTGAGTTCCCGCTGCTCGACCAGAGCACCCGAACGCCAGCCGCGGCCGTCGATAACCTGTTCATTGGCAAGAACGGTATTGTCGACCGGGTCCCAATTGACTTTCGACTGCTTCCGGTAGACCAGGCCTTTCTCCAGGAAGTCCAGGAAAAGATGCTGCTGATGCTGGTAGTATTCCACGTCGCAGGTGGCAAACTCCCGGCTCCAATCGAGCGAAAGCCCCATGGCCTTCAACTGCGATTTCATCGAGTCGATATTCTGGTAGGTCCACGACGCCGGATGGACGCCGCGCTCCATGGCGGCGTTTTCCGCCGGCATCCCGAAGGCATCCCAGCCCATCGGGTGCAGGACATTGAAACCGCGGGCCCGCTTGTAACGGGCCACGACGTCACCCATCGCGTAGTTGCGCACATGGCCCATGTGAATTCGGCCCGACGGATAGGGAAACATTTCAAGTACATAGTATTTTTCGCGCGGATCGGCGTTGTCGGTCTCAAAGACCTTCGCCTCGTTCCATTTTTGCTGCCAGCGGGGCTCGGCATCGCGCGGATTATAACGTTCGGTAGCCATGGTATTCGAATTTCCGGAAAATCAGGGGAGGTTGGTGGTGACCTTCACCATGAAACCGCTGTAGCGTCAAGTTTTGCAGGTACTGCAAGCGCCCCTCCCTCGCGGTGAACTGCTTTTTGGTAGACAGGGCCTTGGCAAGAATGTCAGGCGCGGTTAGTGCATGCCATCCTCCTTTTGCGGACATGTCGGGATAAGATAATGGAACTTCAAGAGCGGTTGAACGATGTTCGCACGCGCATTTCGGCAGCAGAGCGTCAGTCTCAGCGTCCTGCCGGATCGGTTCAACTCGTTGCCGTGTCGAAGACCTTCGATGCGGAGGCCATCCGCCCCGCGATTGCGGCTGGTCAGCGCTTTTTCGGCGAGAACCGCGTTCAGGAAAGTCAAGGCAAATGGCCGGAACTCAAGACCGAGACGCCCGGCATCGAGCTGCACCTTATCGGACCGCTGCAATCGAATAAGGCAGCGGATGCCGTTGCGCTCTTTGATGTCATAGAAACCGTCGACCGGGAAAAGATTGCCCGCGCGATCGCCGGGGAAATGAAAAGGCAAGGTAAGACCGTTCGGCTCTATGTCCAGGTGAATAGCGGTTTAGAACCGCAAAAGGCCGGTATTGCGCCCGCCGATACACCCGCATTCGTCGATTTTTGCCGGAATGAGCTCGGCCTTTCGATCGAGGGCCTGATGTGCATTCCCCCAGCCGAGGAAAATCCCGGTCCGCATTTTGCCCTGCTGGCTAAGATCGCAGGAAAATGCGGTGTCGAAAAACTCTCAATGGGCATGTCGGGGGACTACGAAACCGCCGTGGCCTTCGGTGCGACGAGCGTGCGCGTCGGATCCGCTATTTTCGGCGCGCGTTAGTCTTCTGCTTTTGTCGGGCTTCCGGTCCAGCCTCCCCTCGCCTAAACTCGCCAGACGGCGCGTATGTCCTGGGGAGGAGCAAATGCAAAGCAGCTATCGACAGGTCTATGCGAGCTGGAAGAGCGATCCGGACGCATTCTGGCGCGATGCTTCAAGAGCGATCACCTGGTTCAAGGAGCCGCAGCAGGTCTTCTCGCCGTCAAAGGGCGTTTACGGCCGCTGGTTCGCAGACGGTGAGACCAACACCTGTTACAATTGCCTGGACCGTCATGTGTTGGCAGGCCGCGGCACCGAAACAGCCATCATCTTCGACAGTGCCATGAGTGGCGCCAAGGCACGTTTTAGTTACGAGGAAGCGCTTGGCGAAGTGCAGGCAATCGCGGCGACCTTTCAAGCGTTCGGCATCGGCAAAGGCGATCGTGTCATCATCTACATGCCTATGGTGCCTGAAGCCATTTTCTCCATGCTTGCCTGCGCTCGCATCGGCGCCATCCACTCAGTGGTTTTTGGGGGGTTCGCTGCCAACGAACTTGCGGCCCGCATCGATGATTCAGGCGCAAAGCTCGTGGTCACTGCCAGCTGCGGATTGGAGCCCGGCCGTGTCGTGGCTTACAAGCCGCTTGTCGATCAGGCCATCGATGCGGCGAAATCAAAGCCCGCACATTGCCTCGTTCTGCAAAGGCCGCAACTGACGGCCGAACTTGTGCCTGGGCGTGATCATGCTTTCCAAGAGACCGTAGCGCTTCACCATGGCAGGAGCATTCCTTGCGTAGCCGTCAAAGCGATCGATCCGCTCTATATCCTTTACACATCCGGCACCACCGGTCAGCCGAAAGGCGTCGTCCGTGACAATGGCGGGCACATGGTCGCGCTGCACTGGTCGATGGCGAACATCTATGCAATGAAACCCGGCGAAGTTTTCTGGGCAGCCTCCGATATCGGCTGGGTGGTCGGTCATTCCTATATCGTCTATGCGCCGTTGCTTGCGGGTGTGGCGACTGTAATCTTTGAGGGCAAACCCGTCGGCACACCCGACGCCGGCGCGTTCTGGCGCGTGATTTGCGAATACGATGTGCGTGTTCTCTTTACCGCTCCGACAGCATTCCGCGCAATTCGCCGGGAAGATGCCGATGGCGAGTTCGTGCGCCGCTATTCGAACCCGCATTTCCGGGCTCTTTTTCTTGCGGGTGAGCGAGCCGATCCCGAAACTCTCAAATGGGCGGAAAAGATGCTTAAGGTTCCCGTCGTCGATCATTGGTGGCAAACGGAAACCGGCTGGCCGGTCGCTGCAAATCCACTCGGTCTCGGCGGGCTTCCAGTAAAGCACGGATCAGCATCCGTGCCGGTGCCTGGTTATGAGATCCAGGTTCTCGACGACGCAGGACATCAGGTGCCACCCGGCACGCTCGGCAACATCGTCGCCAAGCTGCCCTTGCCGCCGGGTTGTCTGCCGACACTCTGGAAGGCGGATGAGCGTTTTCGCTCGGCATATCTCGAGGAATTCCCGGGATACTACAAGACAGCGGACGCCGGTTATTTGGATGACGACGGCTATCTGTTCATCATGTCGCGCACGGACGACATCATCAATTGTGCTGGCCACAGGCTCTCGACAGGAGCAATGGAAGAGGTCTGCGCAAAGCATCCGGATGTTGCGGAGTGCGCCGTCGTCGGTATTGCAGATCCGCTCAAGGGGCAGGTGCCTTGCGGCTTCCTTGTGCTCAAGAAGAACGTCACCAGGGCGAAGGCGACGATCGAAGCAGAGGTCGTTAAACTGATTCGCGACCAGATCGGTCCGGTGGCCGCATTCAAGACGGCGATTGTCGTCGAACGTCTGCCGAAGACCCGTTCGGGCAAGATCCTGCGTGGCACGATGCAGAAGATCGCCGACAGCGAACCATGGAAAATGCCGGCGACCATCGACGATCCGGCTATTCTGCATGAAATCGCGGATGCCTTGCGCAGCAAGGGTTTTGGCTCGCTTCCAATGTAGGAGATTACCTATTCGGTAAGGTTCGTTGACGAGAAGTAACCAGCGTTGACGAGTTGTTAACCATGTTTTCGCTAGGTTCGGCGCACGGACACCTGTTGCAGGTGAGCATGAAGCACCGCCGCTCTCGGCTTCGGCCGGAATGCCCTTTCACCCAAGCGAATTGGACAAAAAGCGATGTCAAGCATTCTAACGAACACTGCCGCAATGGCGGCACTGCAGACCCTTCGCGGTGTAAACCAAAGCCTCAAGGAAACCCAGGACCACGTTTCGTCCGGCCTGCGCGTCGGCAAGGCGGCTGACAATGCCGCTTACTGGTCGATCGCAACGACCATGCGTTCCGACAACAAGGCGCTTTCGGCCGTTTCCGACGCTCTCGGCCTCGGTGCCGCCAAGGTCGACACTGCCTATGCCGCGATGGACAGCGCCATCGATATTGTTTCCGAAATCAAGGCCAAGCTGGTTGCCGCAACCGAAAAGGGCGTCGACAAGGCCAAGGTTCAGGAGGAGATTTCCCAGCTTCAGGCTCAGCTGCTGAGCATCGCTCAGTCTGCTTCCTTCTCCGGTGAAAACTGGGTCGCCGGCGAGGGTACGAAGAGCGTCGTTTCGACCTTCGTTCGCGATGGTTCGAACGCTGTATCCGTCAAGCAGACCGAATATATCCTCGATGACACCTCGGTCGGCAACGTCCTGTTCGGCATGAGCGGAGGCCTGATCGAAACGTCCACGGGTATTATCGGCACCTCGAACGGTACGATCGGCTCCGTCTATAAGATGGACATCACCAATTTCACCACAGAGGACGTCGGTCTGGCGCTGACGGCTGTCGAATCCGCTCTGAAGGCGATGACCAGCGCCGGTGCACAGCTCGGTTCGATCTCCACTCGCATCCAACTGCAGGAGGATTTCGTCTCGACTTTGAGCGACTCGATCGACTCCGGCATCGGCCGCCTCGTCGACGCCGACATGGAAGAAGAATCGTCCAAGCTGACCGCTCTTCAGACGCAGCAGCAGCTTGCAATCCAATCTCTGTCGATTGCGAACTCGGCATCTCAGAACATCCTGTCGCTCTTCCGCAGCTAAACGCGGCAACAGCGGAAAACAAAAGACCCGCCGGAGCGATTGAACTGACCCCCGAAAGTTGGACACCGACCTTCGGGGGTTTTGCATGTCCAAGTACAGCTTAGCGTTCAAGCAGTCCGTCATCGCCGCTTATGAGAGCGGCACGGAAGGGGCACGCGCAGTAGCGGCTCGGTTTGACGTTGATCATTCGACGGT
>NZ_JABEPH010000035.1:0-25837 GCF_013004495.1 Rhizobium sp. SEMIA 4085 | reverse complement strand
CCTCACAGCTAGAGGACTTAGGTCTGTTGCATCGTGGATGTTGTGACGTGTGTTTGAAAGCAGAAGACTGCATACGATATGCTCAGGCGTCTCGTGCGCTCGGAGTTATGTATACGGTACACACCGGAACCCTCTGGTCGAGCGCCGGTGATGGCGTGCATTGCTTCGACCCGACGGGCAAACTGATCGGCAAGATCCGCGTACCGCAAACCGTTGCGAACCTCACCTTCGGCGGGCCCAAACGCAACCGGCTGTTCATCGCAGCAACCCGCTCGCTCTATGCACTTTACGTCGCTGTGACCGGCTCTCAGCTGCCGTAGGATTGCCTTGGGGGATTTGACCGAAAGACCCGTCATTTCCCGATGACGATGGCCGACCGGATCGTCGTATTGCGAGATGGTTACCTCGAGCAGGTTGGATCGCCGCGCTCGATGAACGACCAGCCAACCTGTTCGGCGGCGACTGCTCCCTTACCCATCGACTTCAACCAGACATCACCTTGGGCAGAGAGACAGACGCCCGCAACCCCGGCCACTTCTGCGCCGGCCGATTCTGGGAAAGTACGATGTCCCCACCGTGGTGGCGGACGATGGCTCGGGCAATCGAAAGCCCCAGCCCGACGCCGCCAGTCTCGCGGCTGCGCGACTGCTCGAGGCGGAAGAAGGGCGCGAACACCTGTTCGGTTGCATTTTCGGGAATGCCGGGGCCGTCGTCCTCGACGACGATGTCGATCGTCGTAGGCGTATGAAAGAGATGAACCTTGGCCGCGCCGCCATAACGGACCGCGTTTTCGACCAAGTTGCGGATGGCCCGGCGCAGGCCTTCGGGGCGGCAGCGATAGTTGATCTTGGTGCCTTCGGAAAATTCCACGTTCTGCCCTATTTCCGCAAGGTCGTCGCAAAGGCTTCCGACAAGCGCGTTGAGCTCGATCGTCCTGGTTTCCTCGACGGTCGCCTCTCCTCGTGCAAACGCAAGCGTCGCCTCCGTCATGGTCTGGATTTCGTCGATCGTCGCCAGCATCCGTTGCTGTACGTCGGGATCCGAAACGAATTCGGCGCGCAAACGCAAGGATGTGAGCGGCGTGCGCAGGTCATGGCTGATCGCCGCAAGCATGCGCATCCGATCCTCAACGAAACGATGCAGCCGGGACTGCATCCGATTGAACGCCTCCGCTGTCTGGCGGATGTCGTCGGGGCCGGATTCGGGCAGCTTCTCCACGGTCTCGCCCCGCCCAAGAGCCTCGGCGGCCGAGGCAAGCCCTCGCAGCGGCCGGGTAATGCGATTGGCGGTGAAGACACCGATGATCGAAAGAACAATCGCCGTTATCCCGAGCGAGAACAGCGATTGCGTGTTCCAGAGCGTGCTCGGCATCACCTTGTGATAGGCGGAATTCAACCAGCTGCCGTCGCTGAGCCGGACGGCAAGCCCCATTCCGTTCGTTTGATCGAAATAGAGGAACTTCGCCGGATGCGGCAGGGACCATGGTCCAGACGCCAAGGTGGTCCAGTCATCGGAAGCGTTTGCAGCCGCGAAGAGGCCGTGTTCATAGCCAAGCTTCGCTGGCAGGTCCCTCGGCTGCACCTGCCAGTTCCGACGCGAGTCGGGCAAGTTCGGCAATGGTTTTGCAAGCTGTGCTACTGCCACCGTGCGCCATTGGTCCGCATCGGCCGGATCGTCGGCGGAAATCCAGAAGCGCGAGTAGCCTGTTCCACTGGCAAGCAGGACGTCCCGGCGAAGAGGAACAGGCAGGGATTCGAGCAGCCTCGCAAGAGATGCGGTGCGGCTGAAGAACTCACCCTTGGCGGCCGCCCGCAGGGCCTTGTCGCGCTCGTCCCAAGAGATAAGGAATGCAAGGGCCTGCGATATAACGAGCGCAAGCAGCATGAAGCCGATGAACTGGGCAGCAAGGCTCCTTTTCCACCATCGCGTCATCCGGATGCCACCTCCGCAGAAAAGCTGTAGCCGCCACCCCAATGGGTCTTGATGATGGCGGGATTTTTCGGATCGAACTCGATCTTCTTGCGCAACCGGCTGACTTGGTTGTCGATGCTGCGATCGAAAAAATCGGCGGTGCGGCCGACCGTCAGATCGAGAAGCTGATCTCGGCTGAGGACGAGGCCCGGATGTTCCAGGAAGGCCTTTAGCAAGCGAAACTCCGCGGTGCTGAGCGCGATACCGACGCCGTCCTCGCCGATGAGTTCCCGGCGCCCGACATCGAGCCGCCATTGATCGAAGGTCACGGTTTTCGCCTTGATCGTCTCGCGCTGCTGCGGTGGCAGGCTATTGACCCTGCGCAGCACCGCCCTGATGCGCGCCAGAAGCTCCCGCGGGTTGAAGGGCTTGGTGAGATAGTCGTCGGCGCCGAGCTCCAGCCCGATGATGCGGTCGGTATCGTCCGCCATCGCTGTCAGGAATATGATCGGTATCTCCAGTGTGCCACGCAGCTGGCGACAGACTGACAGACCATCCTCGCCCGGCATCATGACATCGAGAACGATCAGGTCCGGGGCGCCGCGTTCGACGATTCGCCGCAGTGCCGCGCCGCTATCGGCAACGCTGACGTGGTAGCCCTGCTGGGAAAGATACTTGCCGACAAGGTCACGGATGTCCCGGTGATCGTCTACGACGACGATATGGGGTGCCGATTGCATGGAGCGCCTCGCGCATGGAATGAAGACATGAACGCAATATAAAATGACGGAAAAATCCCGGCATCTCCAAAAGTGTATCAAAGTTTGTCAAAACCAGCGATCCGGTTACCTGGCGAATTGCTCGCCCTTCCAAGGTTTAGCCTGAACTGGCGCATCCGTCTTCGGTCCGGCCCCAGGCGCGTATGGATGCATATCCGGACGGCTTGAGACATTTCGCGACAATTTTCCTGACCGTCTGGCACATCTCTGCGACAAACCGCCCCTAGCCTGCAAGCGTCGAAACGATCTGCAGCGAAGCAGCCGTTCATCTGCATCCGGGCAGTCCCAACGATACAAGACGCAATGACGTGAGGATTTTCGATGAAACCAATCTGTCTCGGTTCAATGCTGGTGTTCTCGCTATCGCTCGCCGGCCAGTGCCTGGCGCAGGAGCCGGTCAATCCGGAGGGCGAAAGGCTGTTCCGCACCCGCTGCGGCACCTGCCACAGTGTCAACAGCGGCGAAAACCGGATGGGACCGCATCTTTCCGGCCTTCTCGGCCGGTCGGCGGGAACCATCGAAGGCGCACGCTATTCGAAAGCGCTCGGCGGGTCTGGCATCGTCTGGGACGAGGAGAGGCTGCAAGCCTTTCTCGCCAATCCGCGGCAGGTCGTTCCCGGCACGACGATGACCGCCAGCATTCGTGACGAGGCGCAGCGATCGGCGATCATCGCCTATCTGCGAAGCCTTTCCGCCGCCAACTAGGGCGCATGCGCCAGGCGGGGAAAAGACGGAGCGAAAGCTCCGGTAGCAGCCAGAGATCGGGACCGTCCGTCTCAGGCAATTCAAACTTCAACCAGAAGTGAGGCATCCATGAAGAATTTTCTTATCGCATTCGCAGCCTCCGTCGGCCTTCTTGCGGCGGCAGGCACTGCCTCGGCTCAAGGGTCCGGTTGCACGCGGCTCCAGTCCGCCAGCTCGCAATCGCAGCCAGTTCCCCCGGCCGACCAGTCCGGATCGGACGCGCAACGCAACGCCGGCTGACCGGATACCACACCTGCATCCTGATCGAGCGGCGCGCGATGGCGGGTAAAACCGCCATCGCATCTGGGACTTTCTTTCAAGAGATTGGAGCATGTCATGGTTCAACTCACCATTAACGGCGTGGCCCGCGATATCGACGTGGATCCGGAAACGCCTCTTTTGTGGGTCTTGCGTGAACAGGCCGGCCTGACCGGCACGAAGTTCGGCTGTGGCATTGCGCAATGCGGCGCATGCACAGTGCATATCGACGGCGTCGCCTCGCGCTCCTGTGCTATGCCGGTCAGCGCGATTGACGCAAACCAGGAGATCGTCACGATCGAAGGGCTTTCCCCGGATGGCTCCCATCCGGTCCAACAGGCATGGCTCGCGCTTGACGTGCCGCAATGCGGCTACTGTCAGGCCGGAATGATCATGGCGGCCACCGCTCTGCTGAATACGACCCCTGATCCGACGGATGACGATATCAACGCGGAAATCACCAATATCTGCCGCTGCGGCACCTATAACCGGGTGCGGGCTGCGATCAAGCTTGCCGCTGCAAACAGCAGTGCCGCGCAGAAAGGCTGAGGGTAGAACGATGAATGATGTGGTCACGCTATCACGCCGCAAGTTTCTCATCGGCACGGCCGTGGCGGCCGGCGGATTTTCACTAGGCTTTCAGATTCCACTGTCGGCAAATGCCGAGCAGGCGGCATCGGATATATTGCCAGAAGTCAATGCATGGGTTCTGATCCATCCCGACGACACCGTCGTCATCCGTATCGCCCGCTCGGAAATGGGACAAGGCACGCTCACGGGACTGGCGCAGCTAGTCGTGGAAGAGCTCGAATGCGACTGGTCCAAGGTTACGACCGAATATCCAACGCCCGGGGAGAGCCTTCGACGCGAGCGCGTCTGGGGCAGTTTCTCGACCGGGGGCAGTCAGGGGATTCGCGGCTCTCACGAATACGTCAGGCAGGGCGGAGCCGCCGCACGCGAAATGCTCATTGCAGCCGCCGCCAGTACCTGGAATGTCCCGAGTTCGGAATGCACGGTCCAGAACGGCATCATCACTCATCCCGCTTCCGGGCGTACGACGTCGTATGGCGCCGTGGCGGCGCTTGCCACACAGATGCCGGTTCCAAGCACTATCGCGCTCAAGGACCCGAAGGACTGGAAGATTGCCGGCAAGCCGCTTCCGCGGCTCGATACTGCCGACAAGCTCACCGGACGGCAGATCTATGGCGCCGATGTGCAACTGCCCGGAATGCTGAACGCCGCGGTGAAGGCCTGCCCTGCGTTCGGTGGCAAGATTGCAAGTTTCGATGCCGCCGCCGTCGCGGCGAGGCCAGGCGTGCGCAAGGTCGTGCAGGTCGATGAGGCAACCGTGGCCGTGGTTGCCGAGACGTGGTGGCAGGCGCAATCGGCGCTCAACGCGTTGCCGGTCGTCTGGGACGATGGTCCGAACACCGCCGTCACCAGTGCCTCCATCGCCGCAATGCTCGCCGAAGGCCTCGATGCCGACGATGCCTTCGTTGGCACTTCGATCGGCGACGCGCCCGCAGCACTTGAGGGAGCAGCGCGGGTCGTCACGGCAACCTATTCCTTCCCCTATCAGGCCCATGCCACGATGGAACCGATGAACGCGACGGCGCGATATACGCCAGACAAGTGCGAGGTGTGGGTGCCGACGCAAAACGGCGAAAGCAGCCTTGTCAACGTGGCGGAAGCCTCCGGCCTGCCGATCGGACAATGCGAGGTCCACAAGCTGCACCTCGGCGGCGGCTTTGGCCGGCGCGGCGCCACCGAATCCTACGTCCGCCAGGCGGTCCCGCTCGCCAAGGAGTGTGCGGGCACGCCGGTCAAGCTCATCTGGTCGCGCGAGGAGGACATGCTGCACGGCTCCTATCACCCGACGACGCAGTGCAGAATGCGGGCCGCGCTTGATGCCGACGGCAATCTGACGGCGCTTCACATGCGCATCAGCGGTCAGTCCATCCTCTCCTCGCTCCGTCCCCAGATGTTTCGCGAGAACGGTCACGATCCGATCGTGTTCCAGGGGCTGAACGCCAGCGGCAGCGAAGGTGTCTTCGGCTACACCGTCGCAAATCTCCTCATCGACCATGCCATGCGCAATCCTCCAGTACCGCCCGGATTTTGGCGTGGCGTGAACCTCAACCAGAATGCCTTCTACGTGGAAACCTTCTTGGACGAGCTTGCTGATGCGGCCGGGATTGATCCCCTGGATTTCCGCCGGAAGCTGATGGCCAACCATCCGAAACATCTGGCGGTTCTGGAAGCCGTTGCCGAGCGCATCGGCTGGGAAACGCCGGCGCCGCAGGGCATATACCGTGGCCTGGCGCAGATCATGGGTTTTGCCAGCTATGTCGCCGCCGCTGCGGAAATCTCCATCACCGACGGTCAGTTGAAGATCCACCGCATCGTCGCCGCAACAGATCCCGGTCATATCGTCAACCCCGCCCAGGCCGAACGCCAGGTCGAAGGGTCCTTCGTTTACGGTCTCTCCGCCTGCCTCTACGGCGAATGCACCATCAATGGCGGCCGCGTCGAACAGGAGAATTTCGACACCTACGAGGTGATGCGGATGGAGCAGATGCCGGCGGTCGAGACGATCATCATGCCTTCAGGCGGCTTCTGGGGCGGCGTTGGCGAGCCGACCATCGCCGTCGCCGGACCGGCCGTTCTGAACGCCGTCTTCGCCGCTACCGGCAAACGGATCCGGCAACTGCCGTTCAAGAACAATAACCCTTCATGAACAAGGCGAGATGCAGCCATTTATAGGCAAAAGCGGGTTCCGCAACGAATGCCTGGCGGCCCTCCTTGCGGAGCCTTACCCCTAGAACCAACCAAGCGAGTTTGTCATGCACGACGAAGACAGAGATCAAGAGCCGGACTATCTGGAAGAGCATCTGGACCGCCGTCGGCATGCTATATCCGACTACTTCGTTGGCCTCGCACTTTTCGTATTCTCCATTCTGGCGATGGCGATAGGCCTGGAATCCGCGCCGGCGCGCACAACTTCGGCCTCCGACCAACCCCTGTCGGCATTGGTCATCGCGAGACCCGCAACGCTCTGCATCGACGACAGGAGCTCGGAGGCAATGAGATTGCGCCATGTTCCGGGCCGGAACATCAACACGTTACTTGCCCCTCGCAAAGTTTAGTGGAGATTGGTTGCAATCCGCTGGCGACACGGCAGATAGCAGCGTGTTGCGTCTCGGTATAGCGTTTCACCCCACCGGTGCGTTGAACATTGATCCCGACAGCACTTAGATCTGCAATCGAACAGATGAGATGTCCTGCCTCCGGCAGTCGATGCTCTGCGCCGAAAGGGGCGAACTTCCGTGCATATTCACACACCATTTGCGCTTCGCCGATCTGTACACGCCTTGTGTGAGCTTCACGCAGCGTGCTGCGGTGGATTCAAATTTTGGACAATCTTGCTCGCTGCAAGAAAATCCACCTTTCCCGACCCCAGCACCGGCACTTTGCCGATTTTGATTTCCGCAGGAACCATCATATCCATCGCTCCCCTGGATTTGGCAAAGGCCGCGAATTCGGCGCGAGTAGCGTTTGGCGCATCTGTCAGCAGCACCAGTCGCTCACCCTTCTTTGCATCCGGAATAGATGAAACGACCGAAAGGGCGCCGGCCCACAACTGGCCGGCAAGCGCCTCGACGGCAGCGAGGGAAATCATCTCGCCGCCGATCTTGGCGAAGCGCTTCGCGCGGCCACGGATCCTGACGAAGCCATCATCGTCGATTGTGACAATGTCGCCCGTGTCATGCCAACCATCACGGAGCAATTCGATGACGCCAGGGTTCTCAGCGCGGAGATAGCCGGCCATGACATTGGCGCCGCGGATGAAAAGGCGACCACCCTCATCGATACCCGGGACCGGCTCGAGTTTCCACTGCATTCCGGGCATGATCTTGCCGACGGTGCCTGAGCGGTTGAACATTGGCGTATTGAGGGAGATTACGGGCGCCGTCTCGGTAACACCGTAGCCTTCAAGGATACGCAGGCCGAACTTCTCCATATAGGTCTCGCGGGTGGATTGTTTGACAGGCTCGGCACCCGAAAAGATGTAGCGGATCGATCGGAAGTCATACGGGTGCGCAGTTCGGGCATAGCCGTTCAGGAAAGTATCGGTCCCAAAAATGATGGTCGCGTTGGAAGTGTAGATCAGTTCCGGCACGACGCGGTAGTGAAGTGGCGACGGATAGAAATATACCGGAACGCCCGAGACCAATGGCAGAACGGTCCCCGCCGTCAGACCAAATGAATGAAACACCGGCAAGATATTGAAGACTTTATCCCCGGAATGGAAGTCGATGCGCGAGGCCGCCTGGGCGGCGTTTGACAGAATATTGCGATGGGTGAGAACAACACCCTTCGGCGTTCCCTCCGAACCAGATGTGAACAGGATCACGGCGGCATCATCGGCCGTGCGCTTGACCAGCGGCGCGTACCTGTTGAGGAAGCCCCGAACTTTGTCCACGACGGTAACTGTCGTGCGCAGTTCGTCGAGCCAGACGATCTTCATCTCTTTTTCGAGCTCGGTGAACACGGGACCAAGCTTGCCCTGCTCGACGAAGGCACGTGAAGAAAGAACCTGCTTTACCTCTGCCGCCCTGCACGCTGACAAGATATTGGCGGCGCCGGCAGTGAAGTTCAACATCGCCGGAACCTTGCCCGCTGACATCACAGCGAGAACCGTCGTAGCAGTGCCATTGGCGTTTGGAAGCAGGACGCCAAGCGTCTGTTCATCGGGGAACAACGACTTGAACTTGGCCCCCAGAACCGCCGCGCCGGTGAGAAGCTTGGCATAGGAGAGCTGGCCGCTAATCGGATCCTCGACTGCAAGTTTTCCCCCACCTCTTTCCAAAGCTGTTTCGATGATACGGTCCAGGACCGTCAGATTGGTGTCCGTCGTACGGAACATCAACATCGACATGACCTGATACAGGGCTGCGCCTGCGGCGACACGGCGCTTGCGACCCTTGATGTCTGCGGGAACGTCGAGCTTCACCGGCTCGAGGATTGTCACTTTGACCTTAGGAAAGAGGCGACGGCGAACTTGGCCAGCCGAAAGGCGCGAGAAGTAGCTCTTCTCGAGCCCGTCGATACGGACGGGCACGATCATCGATCCTGTCTTGTCGGCAACCATAGCCGCGCCGTCGTAGACCTTCATCAGCGTCCCGGTCACCGTCAGGCGCCCCTCGGGAAAAATGCCGATCGCATTGCCCTCGTTGACAATCTTGATGAGCGAACGTGTCGCCATCGGCTTCGTCGGATCGAGCGGAAGGAATTTGCACATCCTCAGGAAAGGGCGAACCCACCAAGCCTGAGCAATCTTGTAATCGACGGCGAAAACAGGCTCTTCCTCAGTTATTGCAAGCGCCAGAGCTCCATCAAGAAAGCTCACATGATTGAGCGCGATGATCGGCGCCCGACCAGCCTTCTTGATGTTCTCCAGACCTTCCACCTCAAGGCGCAGGAAGGCACGGAACAATATGGAAATGAAATCACGGAATGGATTGGTGGGTAGCGTCTTCAACATCATCCAGGCAACGCCGACATTGATGAGCGAAAGGCCTAGGATGATCATCGGAACGGAGACACCAACGGCTTGCAAGATCGCGACCAGCGCGAGGCCGGTTGTGATAAATAACGCGGACAAAACGTTCGCAGCTCCGATCACACGGGCACGGCGGGCTTCGTTTGCCCACGCCTGCATCGCCGCGAACGTCGGCACGGCCATGAATGCGCCCCCAATAGCCATACCGGTGAGATCGAGCGCCACGCGCATGGTCTTTGTGCCGGCAAAGAAGGCGGTGATGGTTTCAGCATGAGAGGCGGACTGCAGGCCCCACAGGTTCCAGGCGAGATCTATTCCGAAGAGTGCCACTATGACGGTGCCGACTGGTGCCGGCAGCAAGACGACGCGGCCTGCCGACATCCAGCCGGCGATCGCTGAACCGACTGCAATGGAAATCGCGAAAACGGCAAGATAGGCGGGGACGACGATCTCCGAACCGCCAAGGATTTCCGTAACCATGAAGGGCAGCATCGACATGACGAATGCGCCAACGAACCAGAACCAGCAATTCATTAGCGCCGAGCGCCAGATCCGCTTGTCTTCCCGCAGTTCATTGACGAGTGTGACGCTCGAGCGGAAGACATTCCTGTCGATAACGAGGTTGGGCGCTTTTGAACCCGTCGCGGGGATCATGCGAGCGGCGAACCAGCAAAGTACCGAAAGCCCCATCATCATCGGTCCGAACACCCAGACATTCTCGCCGTTCGTGAAGGCAAGCGCTGCAACGATCGTGCCCGTCAAGATGGCTATGAAGGTGCCGCCCTCGATCCACGCGTTGGCCTTTGGCAAGTCCTTGCGTTCGAGATGATCGGGAAGAATGCCGTACTTAATCGGGCCGAAGAGCGACGAGATAACCCCGAATCCGAAAAGAGCCAGCATAAGGACCCAGATCGACGACAGCGCGATACCGATGACGGAGATCGCCGCGACTGCGATCTCGCAACGCTTGAGGATTTCGGCCATCTGCGCCTTGTCATATTTGTCGGCAAGCTCGCCGCCCGGCGCCGAAAGAAGCAGGAACGGAATGATAAAAATTCCGCCAGCGAGCGTCACGAGCCAAGCTCCCTCGGCGGCCATCTGCGCAAGGATCAGGAAGATAAGCGTCTGCTTCAGGAAATTGTCGTTGAAGGCCGAGAGAAACTGCGTCCAGAATAACGGCGCGAACTTCCTCGATGTCATAAGATTGCCGTGCATGGCTGTTTCCCCGTTAGATCGCAAGAGAAAGCCACAGAGTTGTTACGCAAAAATTGTGGACAGAAACAACTCTGTGATGTGGTTAAGAAGTCTTAGCTTTCGTTGCCACGATTGAAGTTGACGAGGAGCTTTTCAGTCTTGGCGTCCTCGATCTTGCGGATCAACTTCTCCGACTCGGCGTTGTCGCGCAGCGTCTTGGTGATGTTCACCGTCGTTTGCACCAGCATCAGTATGCCCATGGCGAGATAGCCTTTGCCCCAGAGGTCGAGCGGCATCATGTAAAGGCCGGCTGCAAGCATGAAAGCTGCCGTGCCGAAGGAGATGTATGAAAAGCTGACCCAGCTGGAGGAATGCTTCTGAAAACTGTCGTTCATCGTCGTGGTCCTTCTGTTAAGTGAAGTGCGTATCAGGCAGCGTTGTTGATACGAGTGCGGAGCCTCGCCAACACATCATCAGCCGATGACCGCAACAGCGCACCACAGTCGGCATTGGCAA
This sequence comes from Rhizobium sp. SEMIA 4085, assembly GCF_013004495.1. Taxonomy (NCBI): domain Bacteria; kingdom Pseudomonadati; phylum Pseudomonadota; class Alphaproteobacteria; order Hyphomicrobiales; family Rhizobiaceae; genus Rhizobium; species Rhizobium sp. SEMIA 4085. Next base: position 14,872 of record NZ_JABEPH010000035.1, on the reverse strand, counting down.
GCTTCTCGATGATCCCGGCAGCGCCAGGCGCGCTGTCCATCTCCTTAAGCACAGAGGTAATCGTATCGTTCTGGTTTTGGCGAGCGCGAAGGCGCGCAAGGGTCTCCTCAGCCTCGTCGAGTGTGGCAAGACCAGATCCGGCAGCGGCGAGATCAAGTTTCTGGGCTTGTTCCGTTGCACGGGCGAGCCGCTCGCCGCGCTGCAGATCCTGCAATCGCGCTTCAGCGGCACGCACGATCCCCTTCAGCTTGGCAATCGCAGTTGTGAATTGGGCTTGGGCCTTTTCTGACGCATCCCGCTCGGCTTCGAGATAAGCGATCGCGCCGGCCGCTTCGCGGGCAAGACCCTCACTGCCTTTTTCCAATGCGGCAAGAGTGCGCGTTTCGAGATCAGTGATCCGGGACAGGATCATCGTGTGTTGGCTCTTTTCCTGCTCATTTTGTGCAATTGCCACCGCCACTGCGCGGCGGGCACACTGGATGGCGTGAGCCGCATCGCGAGTTTGCTGGCTGAGCAGAGGAATGGCGTTACGGTCGGCAAAAGCACGTTCGGCATCATGCGCCCTGCCCCGCAGCAGTGTGACAATTAAGTTGAACATTTCGAATCTCCCATTTATGAACGTTGTTCACGAAGGTGTTTTGTCACAACCTTGAACGTTGTTCAAGCTTTTTTCGAACAACGTTCACGAATGAGATGGGGTGGTTATGGCCGGTCGAAGAGAACAAAAACGCGAGGACCTGAAGGCGCGGTTAATCGAGGCCGCACGCAACAGGATAGCCAACGAAGGGCTAGCAAACTTGCGTGCACGCGACGTCACGCAGGATGCCGGTTGTGCGTTGGGAGGTCTTTATACGGTCTTTGCTGACCTCAACGAGCTCATTATCCAGGTCAACTCCTCAACGCTTAAAGCTCTGGAGGAATCGCTGGCTCTCGCGGAAGTCAAGAACCGCACCCCCGCCGATCGACTGCGCAATCTGGCGCAGGGATATCTTAGGTTTGCGCTTGCTCATCGCAATCTGTGGAAAGCCCTGTTCGATCACTATCCGCCCGAAGGCAGCCCGACGCCCCAGTGGCATCTCGATGAACATCTGTTCCTGATGGACGTGATCGCTGAGCCCCTCGCCGACCTGCAGCCGGATATGTCTACAGAGGATAGGGCGATTCGTGCTCGCACGTTGTTCGGGGCGGTGCATGGGGTGGGCAGCATCAGCCTGGAAGCGCGCTTCGTCGGCTTGCCGTCTGATAGGCTAGAACGCGAACTCGATGAATTCGTCCTGACCATCGCGGCTGGGGCGGGCGCAGGACGGGCGCCGCCGGCATGACGGGAATGTTGTTTTGAGAACGCTGCGTAATTGTTCCAACCAGGTCAGATGTCTCGCTCACCTCGCCTGCCATTTGGCGGTACCCCATGATGAGCCCGGAACGGAAAGGCGTTTCAAATCACAGCGGAACTCAATACGCCGACATCCGCGACCGTCCGGTCGGAGGTTAAAACAACACGCGAATGTGGGGCAGATCGGGATGCCCACTCAATTTGATTGACGTTGTTTAAGAAGGGCGAGATTTTTTCGGGCGGCGCTACCACCAGCCGTCGATACCGCACCCAAACCGAGCCATCATCCTTCCGCCTGGGAATCACGCCGTCAAGCGGTCGTTGTGAATAGGCGTCAAGCAATGACCCCCGCCACCTCAGCAAAAACAATTGTTTCATCTTCGAACCGGCGCCGAGACCCCATGCCGATTCCCAAACAGTAAAACATTGCTCCCGCCCGGCTGCACGCCTGCTAGCTCTTTACCGATCCGGCTGCCATGCCCGCAAGGAAGTAGCGCTGGGCGATCAGATACAGGAGCAAGAGCGGGAGTGATCCTAACACGCTCATCGCCATCATCTCGTTCCATTCGAAGGCATGTTGGCCCATAAGCAACTCGATACCAATAGGAACAGTCCGCATATCCATCGACTTCGTCAAAGTCAGAGCGAAGAGGAATTCGTTCCATGCCAACAGAAACGTGTAGACCGCGGTCGCGACGATGCCAGGCACTGACAGTGGGATGATTACACGCCACAGCGCCGTCCAACTTGACCCTCCATCGACGAGCACCGCCTCATCAAGCTCCCTTGGCAGGGTATTGAGGTAGCCGGTCATCAGAAGGATCGCATAAGGCAGGGTGAAGACCATGTACGTCAAAATCAGCGCAAAATAGGTGTTGAAAATGCCGAAGGCGACGACCATCCCGAAATACGGGATCAAAAGCGTGATCGGCGGCACGGTCTGCGTACTGATGATGAACACGTTCAGCGTATTCTTGAACCGAAATGAATACCGGCTAAAGCCATAGGCCGTCAGAATGGCGATCAGCAACGTCAGAAGTGTTACCACTCCCGCGACGAGATAGCTGTTGAGGAAGAAGCGGATCTTCGCTGGGTCGTTGAAGATCGAGAGGTAGGCGACGTTCGTGAAATGGTCGGGCAGCAGCCGCGGCGGCAGGGCAAAGATCTCGGTGTTTGACTTCAAGGAAGTGAAAAACATCCACAGGATCGGAAAGCCCGCGAAGACCAGACCAACAGCGAGCCCGAGATATGTCAGCAGCGTCGGTAGTATGGTGCGACTGAGAGAACGCTTTGCCATTGCCGGTCACCTGGCCTTCTGATGTTTGATGTAGAAATATGTGGCACCCATCGAGATGATCAGAATGAAGATTGCGCTCGCCGAGGCGCGGGAGAATTCGTAACTCGAAAACGCAAGTTTGTAGGTGTAGGTGCTAAGCACCTCGGTTGCGTAGATCGGACCGCCTCCCGTCGTCATCCACACGAGCGGAAAGACCTGCATTGTCCAGATGAAATCCAGTAAGGCAATGCTGATGATAATCGGCATCAGTTGCGGGATCGTGATGTAGCGGAATTTCTGGAACTCGTTAGCACCATCAATGCCGGCGGCCTCGTAGAGATCCTTGGGGATGCCCTGAAGACCCGCGAGAAGACTCACCATATAGAGCGGGTATCCCGCCCAGATGTTCGCGAAGGTCAAGGCGTGCAGCGCGGTTTTCGTCGAAGAGAACCACTCGACCTTGAAGTTAATGATATGCAGCGTCATCAGGATGCTGTTGATGACCCCATTGGGATCCAGGAGCAGTCGCCAGATGATGGCGATGATCACCGCTGTGAAGAGCCACGGCATAATGTAGAGAACCCGCAGGATGCTTCTGATCAACGGATCGACACGTTGGCTGTTTAGCAAAAGGGCGAAGGCCAGACCAATCAGAAGATGGAAGATGACGCTCATCACCGTGAAGTAGAGTGTCTGCCCGACAGACTGCCAGAAAACCGGATCGTTGAAGATCGTCACATAGTTCTGCAATCCGACGAAAGCCGCGTCCTTTTTCGTGATCGCGCCGTCCATCAGCGAATAGCGCAGGACGGTGATCATGGGAAACAGCATCAGAAGGCAGAATAGAAACGTCGCCGGGGCAACATAGAAGAAGGGAACAAGCCTCTTTCTCGTCTTGTAAGACAGCATGCCACGCTTGCGCGTTCTGGCTTGAGTCCGGATCATAGTTTCTGTGGCGAGGCTCATGAGATGTGAATTCCGCCTATCGTGAAACGCATCAATTCGTCCTGACGCAGCGGCAGCGCGATAGACTCTATCACGCTACCGATGATTGTCGGTGGCGTCCTTACTTGTCGAATTCGACCAACCACTGCTTTTGAGTGTTGGCGGCCGCCTCCTTAGCGGTTTGCTGACCGTCGAACATTTTTTGAACTTCAACGTTCATCTGCCGCATGAGATCTTCGGCCACCGGCAGTCCGACGAATTCGTTGGCCAGTTTCCCACTTTGAAATATCTTGAAGGCTTCTTCAAACAGCGGGTCCGATTTCGAGAAATCGGGTTTGGCGTGGATATTGCCCGGGAAGGCATTGGCGACCGACACGAGACGGCTGTTCACTTCGGGGCTCATCAAATATTCAACGAGCTTCCACGCTTCTGCCTTGTGTTCGCTTTTGTCGCTGATGCCGATACCCCAGGAAGCATAGGGCAGTCCACGTTTGCCGGTATAACCGTCGACAGCTGGAAGGGCGGAGATGCCGAACTTGAGATTGGGGTTTCGCTGGCGGATGAGATTGATGTGAGCGAGTGAATCGATCATCATACCCACGCGGCCATTGACGAATTCTTCGACCTTGTCCTGTTCCTTCTTGGCAAAAATACCAGGCGCGATGACGCCGGCGTCCTGCAGCGACTTGATATATTCAAGTGTCCCGACCACAGAGGCGTTTTCGAGATCTGGCTTGCCATCCTTCAGCATGGATGCTCCGGATGCCCAGACCCACGACATCACGTCATTCTGGATACCGCCGGGATTTTGCAACGAAAGCGGTAGCACCCAACCGTATTGGTTCTTGTCCGCATTGGTCATCTTCTTCGCCGCATCGGCGAATTCTGTCCGGTTCGTCGGCGTCTTGTCGACGCCGGCGGCCTTTGCCAGATCGAGGTTGACGAAGACCGGGTAGACGAACGAGGCAAGCGGGAACATGACGCTTTGCCCGTTGACCTTGATAATATCGGCGATCTGGCTCTGATCATATTTGGCGTCAGCCATCAGGCTGTCCATCGAAGCGATTGCGCCCTGCTTTGCCAAGCCGTTGACCCATGCTCCGTCAAGGCCGACGACATCGCTGAGTGTCCCCGACGCAGCACCAACGACGATCTGATCATGGGTGGCAGAATAAGGGCCGCTGACGAGCGTCACTTTGATGCCGGGGTTTGCGGCCTCGAAATCGTCCATGATGCTGCGCAAAGCACCGGCGGGCATTTCGGGCTCCCACCATTGAATGAACTCTAGATTGGGCTGAGCAAAGGGGCAGGTGGCGCATAGCGCCCAGACCGCCACAGCGGACTGAGCCGCCATGATATATCTTCTGACGTTCATGTTTCCCTCCCATAGAAACGATATTCTGCTCGATCCTCCCGATCGAGACCAAAGTAGGTTCCTTTCGGGGTCTAGCTGTCAATGAAGAACTGTCATCGGAACAAGCCGGCAGGCCACAGGGAGAAACAAAAAGCCAATAAGGCATTGAATAATCTGGCCTTTGCCCATGGAACCCGAAACGCTTTTTTCTAACCTGTACGTTCCTCGTGTCGCATTTTTTCTTTACTTTCGTAAACAAATGAAAGCCACCCCGCCCAAAGGAAAACAAATGAAAGCCCCGTTGATCGAACAAAGGCGAGGTTCAGCGGGGAAGCGTACGCGTCGTCGACATCGCAAAAATGCCTTCGACCAGCTGATCGTGATCAGATGCGCTCGGGTTACCATCGAGCAGCACAGAAGGACCGACTTCCAGCTGCAAAGTCACAGGGTTCCAAGACGGCGTGAGATATTGGGATCTCTATGCCGGACATGCCAAGCCGCTTGGCGTTGGGCGAAGAGCTTGGCGGCGCCGTTGCGGGCAACGAGCAGGCATTCGATCTTGCGGCCAATCATGTCCGTATCGCGGATCATGCTTAGATTGCCAAATGCGTTTGTGGATCGAAGAAGTGTAACTTGGCCGCATCGATCGCCAGATCGATCATTGCGCCCGGCTGGACCGAGCTGACGGCTTCGAATTTCGCCACGGCGTTTGCCGCACCGCTTAAATCCTCGACGGCATCGGGGTCGCCGGAGTCGATACGGACCGCTTCGATATTCAAATGAACGATCAGTTCGGACCCCAATTCCTCGATCGATCTTACAGCGGCCGGGATCGTCTCGTAGCGTGATGCCGATGCCAGGCTGCTGTCGTAAAGGTCTTCCGGGCGGATGCCGAAGATGATCGTCTTGCCCTCGAACGTCGCCAGACCGGGAGAGCGCTCGAATGCGGTCGTCGGCACCGGTATCGAAAAGGTGGGCAGATTGATCCTGCCGCTCTGCAAACGGCCTTCGAACAGGTTCATGGACGGTGAGCCGATGAAACCCGCGACGAAGGCGTTGACTGGCCGACTATACAATGTCTTTGGCGTGTCGACCTGCTGAAGGACGCCGCCCTTCAAGACCGCAACCCGGTCGCCCATGGTCAAGGCTTCGGTCTGATCGTGCGTTACATAGATTGTCGTCACGCCGAGCTGTCTTTGCAGGCTGACGATTTCGGCCCGCATCTGCACGCGCAACTTGGCATCGAGATTTGACAGGGGCTCGTCCATGAGAAAGGCCGCCGGTTCCCGCACCATTGCGCGTCCCATGGCGACCCGCTGGCGTTGACCGCCGGAAAGCGCCGCCGGTTTGCTGTCGAGCAGCGTGTGCAACTGAAGCGTCTTTGCTATTTCATGGACCCGCTTGGTGCGCTCTTCCTTGCTTTTCCCTGCAAGCTTCATCGAGAAGGCAATGTTGTCGAACACTGTCATATGCGGATACAGGGCATAGTTCTGGAAGACCATCGCTATATCCCGGTCTTTCGGCGCGAGATCCTCGACATTCTCCCCGCCGATGCTCAGGGTCCCGCTGCTGATTTCCTCCAACCCCGCGATCATGCGCAACGCCGTCGATTTTCCGCATCCCGAAGGGCCCACGAGGATAAGGAACTCGCCATCATTTATCGTCAGGCTAAGATCCTTGATTGCGTGGAATTTCGTTCCGAAGGTCTTGCAAATCTTGTCCAGTACAACAACAGCCACGGCACTTCCTCCCTACTATCACCGCCATCGAAACCTCCGGACAGCCCTCCCGGCGCGACCGCAGATCGAACCGAACCGTCATCTGCGCAGCGCTGTTGCGATCTCCAGGTCACCAGTCTAGTGAACGCTCAGCCTGGCGCGGCAATCGGTCTGGGCACGGGCGCATTATCCTTCGCCATCCACGCGACACAGGCGCTTTGATCTGGCAGGGCCATACGGCCACCCGGGCCGGTCACGGAGATCGCCGCTGCGGCAGTTGCGTAAACGGCGCAAGCGACAGGCTGCTTTCCCTGCGTAAGGGCAAAGGCATAGGCGCCGTGAAAGCAATCTCCGGCGCCGGTCGTGTCGACCGCTTTGACCTTGTAGGCCGGGACATGCCACAAAACGGCATCTCCCGTCTGCTTGATATAAGATCCTCGTTCGCCGTCGGTGAGAACGACTGCGGTACGGTCATCAGACCACAGCTTGCGCAGGATCAACGTCGGGTCGGTCTCGCAAGAATAAATCTGAGCAAATTTCAATGGCAATACCAGGTGATTGGATAAGCTCACTAACCGTTCGGTTGCAGGCCCGATCGCCCATTCAATGTCTGCCACCACCGCCAAGCCCAGCTTGCGGGCGCGCGCAACAACCATATCGGCGCTGACGGCATAGCCGTCGATCAACAGCACCTGGGCCTGCGCAAGGGTGCTATCGGTCAGCGCATCGGAGGTTCCGTGCGGCACATCATCGTCATAGGCGATAAACCTGTCGCCTTCAGGTCCGACCGTGATCACGGAACGTATGGGCCTGGCATCTGGGCGACGCGGCGCAAAGGATATATCGACTCCGTGCCGCTCAAGCTCGCGGGCGCTGACATCGGCGAGGGGATCATTCAACCAACCGATGAAACCGGCCCGCCCTCCCAGCTTTGCGACCGCTACAAGGGCCGTCGCTACATTGCCGCCGTGGTCCTGAGTGCGATTTATCACCTTCCCTTTGCCGGCACTCAGCGGTCGGTCGACGTAGATGATATCGTCGATCGCCAAGGCCCCAAAGCCCAGAACCTGAAGGTTGCGTGTCACCGTTCAACCGCCCGCGGCCGCGAGCGCCTCTTGCGGGGCCATACCACCGTGAATGACGAGCTTGAAGGCGCGCGCTGCCATCGTCGTGTCGCCGTGGCCCCAAAGGTTTCGCCCCACCACGGCACCCTTTGCCCCGGCGCGCAAGGCATCGGAGGTCTGTGTCAGGGCTCCGAGCAGATTATCCGCCTTCGGACCGCCCGCGATAACGATGGGAACCGGGCAAGTGGCGACGGTCTCTTGGAACGAAGCGAAGTCCCCGGTGTATCCGACCTTGATCACGTCGACGCCGGTCTCAAACCCGATCCGCACAGCATAGGCGATTTCGTCGGGAGTGAATACGATCTTGCCGCCGTCGGAATAATCGCGGGGATAGACATGCGCAACGACCGGCATTTCAAAGCGAGCAGCAGCGTTGACGGTATCGGTAAGCCAGCGAATGTATTCGCCTTCGGTATTGCCGCGCACCGGAATGGCAACTGCCAAAGCATCGGCACCGTAGCGCACGGCATCCTCAGGGGTCGCGATCAACTGACGGATTCGATCGTCCGGCGTAAAGCAGCCGGCTTGAATAACCAGCGCCGCCTTGCCGGCATAGGCCGGCCACAAGTGACGGGCCGCCCCAGGCTGAATGCTGATATAGTCCGGCTCTCCGGCCATCACCCGCTTCAGGGCGCCCGGCAGATCCGCAAGACCGCCCTCGCGGACATTGCCATAGCCAACGAAGTGGTCGACGGCGCCGCCGAACAAATGCCCCGACGGATGAGAAAACAGCCGTGACAGGCGAATTTTGGTTCCAAGACCCATATCAATGCCGTCCTTTAAGGTTTGATTTCGGAGACCCTAACTCGAAAGTAAACGAATACTCAATATTTCGATTTCTTTCGTTTTGATTTAAGTTTACGATTGTGCGCGCTGACGTATGCCAGTGCCGGCCTTTCTCTCGTCCTTTGAACAGTGCGGTCGACTGCGCATTTTCGAATTTCGAAAGATCGGCACCGCAACCGTTCGGAAGCCAATTCGGGGCTCACACATGCTTGCAGAACAACGTCGACATCAGATTATGCTGGAACTTCAGCGTACCGGCCAAGCGCGCACCAGCCAGCTGGCGGAAAATTTCGGCGTGTCTGAAGTGACCATCCGATCCGACCTGGAAATTCTGGACGCCAAGAAGCAGCTCATCAAGACACATGGCGGTGCGATAGCTTTGCCGGCCAGTTCGCCCGCGGCAGCCTTCGAAGAACGTATGAACCGCAATTTCGATGCCAAACGACGTATCGCTCAGATGGCGGCACGCCAGATCATCGACAACCAGTCTGTGGTGTTTGACAGCGGTTCGACGCTGCTGCAGGTCGCCATGCAAATGCCGCCGGTCAACAATGTCGTGGTGGCCACAACCGCCATGAATATTGCGCAGCATCTGATGTATCGGCCAGGCTTGGACGTGCACATGATAGGGGGGCGGGTCTTTCCCAGCACTGTCAGCACGATTGTCTCAGATTCAGACAAGGCCGTGGGTGGTCTTGTTGCCCACCAGGCGTTTCTCAGCGCTCACGCAATCGATCACTCATTTGATGTCGTCGACGTCTCGGAAGACATTGCACGGACCAAACGCAATCTGGTCCGTATGGCGAGACGCGTGATCCTTGTGGCGGATTCCAGCAAGTGGGATATTGGCGCCTCATCGAAGGCATTTTCGCTTTCACGGGTCGATTTGATTATCACCGATACTGGCATGCCGCATGGGATTCGCAGTCGATTGGACAAGCTGGGAGTCGAAGTCCGCTATGTATAGAGGGCGACTACGCTGTCGATTGTGCTTTATGTAACAAAAAATTTTGCGCATGCGATATTGTCAGGCTACAAGGGAGTTCAAAAGCTCTCACACTGACTGCCTTTGCGACATCAGCTGACGCAGATGTTCCTTGGCGCAGTGCAACCAGAATTATCAATGGATAAGATGACGATCAAAACCATGGACGATTTCGCACGGTCCTGCGGCGTTTCTCGTCCAACGCTTTCGAGGTATTTCGATAGCCCGAGCAGCGTAAAGCCGGTGACGCGCAAACGCATCGAGGACGCGCTGTCGGCATCAGACTACCGTCCCAATCTCTATGCCCGCAACCTCAATCGCAAGAGGACGCGGAACATTGGCATTCTCGTGCCTGTCATAACGGATCCATTCTATGCCGAAATGGTCAACCGTCTGGAATTACTCGTCCGCGGCGAAGGATACTGGCCAATCGTAATCTCGTCCCACGGCTTGCCAGATCTGGAAGCCGAGGCTGTGAACACATTGTTGTCATTGAAGGCTGCTGGCGCGATCATCGCGCCTCTAGGCCTCGCTTCCGAGCCTGGAATCTTCGAAAAGCTTCGGGAGAGCATTCCCATTGTCTACTTCGATACGTTCATCGAAGGCAACACGCCGTTCATTGGCAACAACAACGCCCAAAGCGTTGCGACAATTGTCGATTATCTTTGTCGATCGGGCGCGCCGCCTGCATATTTCGACATTCCGCATGTCAATCATAATTCCGGGGAGCGGCTGGCAAGCTATCTCGCCACGATGGAGTCGCTTGGATTTGAACCGGTCGTGGTTGGCGACACTGAGAGTTACAGCTGGAACTTCGAACATATGGGGTATGAGCAGACCGATGCGATGATCACGGCCGGTACGCTCCCGGCCACGACAATTCTTTGCGCGAACGATCGCCTCGCCTTCGGCGCGATGGCAGCCGCCCATGCGCGCGGCCTCCGCGTCGGCCGAAGGAGCGATAGGGATCTTCGCATCGCCGCCCATGACGACCATCCCCTCAGCCGCTACACTTGCCCGCCATTAACGACAATGGCACAGGACTTCACCTCCATGGCGCGCAGCAGCGTCGACACGCTGCTTTCCATGCTGGACGAATCCGATGATTGCGCACAGGTCATTGCCCGAAGAATCATATTCGACGGTACATTGGTGATGCGTCAGTCGGCGTGATCGACAAGGCTGCGCCATCCGGCAACTGCCTCTTCCACCGCCTGCCGCGCCGCCGGAATGTGCCGTCCCATGGAAACGAAGCCATGAATCTGATCCTGCCAACGCCGCAAGATTACGGGTATACCCGCCTCGGTAAGCCGGCTGGCATAGGCCTCGCCTTCGTCTGCGAGGATATCATGGCCCGCAATCGCGATGAAGGCCGGCGGCACACCCGCGACATTCTCGACGATCAGGGGAGACACGCGCCAATCACCAATATCAGCCGCATCGCGGACGTAATGATCCCGGAACCAACGCATCGTCGAGGTGGTCAAACCGTATCCTTCCGAAAACCTCACATAGCTGTCGGCTGTCTGTCGGGCATCGGTGTTCGGATAGAGCAGAAGTTGCGCCGAGATTTTCCGCGCAGCGCCATCTCGCGACAGAAGTGATAAGACGGCGGCCAGGTTGCCGCCGGCGCTATCGCCCGCGACCGCGATCCGGTCAGGATCGATACCAAGCCAACTTGCCTGCTCCACCACATGGGCAAGAGCCGATACGCAGTCCTCCAAGCCCGCCGGGAACTTGTGCTCCGGCGCCAGCCGATAGTCGGGGCAAAATACAATACAGGCACCGATATTTGCAAACCACCGGCAAATCTCGTCATGCGATTCAAGCGTGCCGACAACCCAGCCGCCCCCATGAAGGTAGAGAAGCGCCGGCGCATCCGCGATCGGAGCACCCACGCCGCGATAGATCCGGAGCGGGATCGGGCCGCCCGTCCCAACGACGGTCCTGTCCTCGATGGCGGCAACCAGTTCGCGATCGCCCTGCAATGTCAGGCAACCGGCGTTATAGGCAGCGCGCGCCTCCTTCGCTGTCCCGAGTTCAAAGGGTGACTGGTTGGCGGCGCGACCGAGTGCCAGGACATGCGCGGCGTCGGGATCCACTCGATGTTTCATCGCTTCACCTCAAGCGAGCAGGCTGCGGGCCTCATCTTCGCCGAGCAACGGTGGTCGCGCAACTGTGCCCGCAACCACAATCGCGCTCCGGCTCTCGCTGGATGCCAGGGTCGCTTCCATGATCTCGAGAACATGAAGCGCTAAATCGCCGGAGGCGCGCGGCGCCCTGCCATCGCCAAGCGCGCGGACGAGATCGGCAACGCCCAGCATGCGATAATTGGCGCGCTCGGGAGCGTTATACGGCCAGTTCGGGGCGCCATACAACTCGCCCTCGCTTTCGAAATTCTTCCATTCGGCACCGCGCTCGGAGAGCGAAACTGTTCCGCCGAAGGTATCAGGATCGGGCAAGCGCAACGAACCTTCCGTGCCGTGCAATTCGATCGGATGATTGGAGTGACGAAAGACATCCCACGACACACCGAAATTCACCGTCGCACCCGACTGAAACTCGAGAAGCGAAAGCACGCTAGTCGGCGTCCCAACCTTGAACGTGGAGTTCTTGAAGGGGCCGTCAGCGGTGATCAACCGCTCTTCTTGGCCTTTCGTCGCCATCGCCATGACGCTTTTCACCGGGCCGAGCAGATTGACGAGCATCGTCAGATAATAGGGCCCCATGTCAAAGAGCGGGCCGCCGCCGGGCTGATAGTAGAATTGCGGATTGGGGTGCCAATGCTCCATTCCGCGCCCAAACATGAAGGCTGTGCCGCTGACCGGGCGGCCAATCGCACCTGCATCCATCAGGCTTCGCGCACGGCGGCCGGCAGCGCCGAGGAATGTATCGGGAGCAGAACCCAACAAAAGGCTCCGACTTCTGGCTTCGGCCACAAGCTTGCGGCCCTCGGCAGCCGTCGTGGCGAGCGGCTTTTCGGTGAAGACGTGCTTGCCCGCAGAAAGCGCCGACATCGTCACGTCGAAATGGACGGCCGGGATCGTGAGGTTCACGACAAGGTCGACTTCGGGGTCGGCCAATAGCGCATCGACCTCCATTGCACGGATGCCGTATTCCTTCGCCCTCAGCGCCGACATGTCGGTTGAGATGTCGGCACATACCCTCAATTCGACTCCGGCAAACAGGGCAGCATTGCGCAGATAGGTCATCGAGATATTGCCGCAGCCGACAACCCCGATTCCGAGCTTGGTTCCCAAATATGCTTTCATAAATTGGCCTCCCCCGCCAATTCAGATATTCGATTATCGAGGGCATCGCTGCCACGAACAGGCGCCATAGAAACATTTTATTTCTTGACGCGCGATAATTTTTTATAAAACATGCGGAAATGGAGATCCGGCAGTCCTATGCGGCTCGCCGGCGAGGTCGGCGTTACTAAACTGAGAGGGCAACGAACGTCGCCTGGCGAGCGCGGAGAGCAGGTTGCGGGCAGTGCTTTGCAGTGAACATCCAGCTCTTGGTGGGTTTGGATTTCTGGCATGGTGGACACATCAGATTTCGCTTTCAGAGCGTGGGGTTTCGCCCCCATTCTCACCCATCATGCCGATAGCACCGGCCATCCCGGTACAGCAGCTTATCATCGAAGGTCTGAGGCGGGACGAGATCAAGGAATAGGGCATGAGTATCAACGACCTGAAAGTTGGCTGCCAGACGTTCACGTGGGAAATGCTCGGGAAAAACTGGAATGGCGGTCCGGACGATCTGCTGGAAGCCATTGCCGAGGGCGGCTACGCAGGCATCGAGATTACCGACACGATGATCGGCCACTACGCAGATAGTCCCAATGATTTCGCCGCGAGCCTTCACAAACATGGCCTGACGCTGGTCGCTTTCGCGATGGGCTCAAAAAGCGGCTTCACGGTCAGGGAAGAGATCGAGAACGACCTCAGGACCACACAGCGCTGGATCGATTTCGCGGCCGTCTTTTCCGGCGCCCTCGTTTCGATCGGCTCGGCGACAGTGGTCTGCGAAGGACCACGGAAGGCAAAATTCGAGATCGCCGCGGAGTTCTACAATCGGGCTGGCGAACTGGGTAAAGCTTCGGGCGTGGATATCGCCCTGCATCCCAGTTCGCACCACAACACACTTCTGTTCGACCGTGCCGATTATGACCGGATCTTCTCGCTTATTGACAAGAACCTGGTCGGCTGGGTGCCGGATACCGGCCATATCCTGCGCGGCCATGGGGACGTGATCGATACGCTGCGGACCTATCAGGACCGGATCTGCTACCTGCATCTTAAGGATGTCGATGCGAACGGCAAATGGGCCATGCTTGGCAAGGGGGTCTGCGATACGCCCGCCGTGATCGACATCGTCGCTGCGGCACCGCGCTTCAATGGCTGGCTGGTACTGGAAGAGGAATCGGACGCAGCCGCCGCTGACCCTGCCACTGCCGTCAGGACGAACCGTGAAACGATGCGCCGCTACGGCGCCTGAGGAAGAAGTCATGATCCGCAAGGAAGACCGTCGGCTGCGTGTGGGCGTGCTCGGCTGCGGCCCGATCGCACAGTTCGCCCATCTCGAATCCTGCGCGAAGGCCAGGAATGCCGACCTTTATGCAATTTGTGATGCAGCACCCGACCTGCTTGCGCGCATGGGCGCGACATATGAACCTCAAAAGATGTATGCCGATTATGACGCAATGCTGGCCGATCCGGAGCTTGAAGCCGTCATCATCGCCACATCAGACGCCTATCACGTGCCGATGTCGATCAGGGCGCTCGATGCTGGGAAACATGTGCTCTGCGAGAAGCCCACGGGTGTGACGATCGAGGCGGGCCAGGCGCTCGCCGACGCCGTCAAGCGATCCGGCAAGGTGCTGCAGGTCGGTCACATGAAGCGTTTCGACCCAGCACTGGAGGCTGCACGGGATTTTGTCCGTGACGATATCGGCGAGATTTTCGCGCTGAAAGCCTGGTACTGCGACTCCACCCACCGCTACACAAATACCGACGCGGTCCAGCCACTGCCGATCACCAGCAAGTTCGCCAGAAAACCCGCCGGAAATCCGAAGGCTGACCTGCGCCAGTATTTCATGCTGGCGCATGGCTCGCATCTCGTCGATACCGCCCGTTTCCTTTGTGGCGGGGTCGCCGCAGGCCGCGCCCCCCCCCCCCCGCGGCACCCCCCCACCCATATGGGGGGGGTGCGCCCCCCCCCCCGCCATAATAGAAGAACGCGAAGACGACGAACGGCACCGAAAACAGTGCGGCTATCAGCCTGTATCTGGACGACAGGTCCGCCTCCTCCCCTTCCTGCCTCCTCTCTTGGGAGGCATACCCGAC
>NZ_JABEPH010000369.1:0-5691 GCF_013004495.1 Rhizobium sp. SEMIA 4085 | reverse complement strand
TGTGTTGTCTAATTGTGACGCGCCCCCAAGGCTCTCCACTAGGTCGCTCGTCGGCAGCGTCAGAGGTGTATAAGAGCCAGCCTCACGGGTGTGCGGATCGATGCGAACCGCTTGCGTACCGAGACGGAGGTCAATCTGGTTTTTCGAATAGTAGCTCTCTCCGCGCAGTGGGAGCCAGTCCTCCGGCGCCTTACCGGCCAGGTAGTCCTTTGAAAGGTTCGGCCGGTCGACAGGCGGCGCTTCGTCGTCGCTGAGCATGACAATGCTCCCAGCATACTGCTCGCGCCGCAGCCTCTCGGCCGCGGCAAAGCCGGCCGCACCGCCGCCGACGATGACGATCTTCCCCGGCATTGCTTCCGCAGACGGCTCGCGTGTTGTTGGTTCTGCACGCTTGCGCTTTCCGACCACGAAGATCTTGCCGTCGCGTTGCTCCACCGACCAGCATGCCAGCGGCCTGAAAGCCGGTGCGCGCAGGGCCTCGCCAGTGCTCAAGTCGAAACATGCGTGATGCCAAGGGCAGCGAACGGTGTCGCCGGAGACCAGACCGTCGACGAGAGGACCGTTGTAGTGCGTACAATGTGCGTCCACGGCGAATATCTGCGGCCCGCGACGCATGAGCAGCACCTGCGCATCGCCGCAGTGGCCGACAAGCTTACTGCCGTCGGGAAGATCGGCAATCCCAATACCTCGCACCAAATCCGGACCAGTTGTGTTTGTGTGCTTAGGAGTCATTCGTCTTCTCCTTGGCTTCAGAGGGCTCCTTGGCGTGGCGAAGGGCGAACTCCGTTTCGCGCTGCCTTTGATCTCAATATTGCGCCTGCCTGTCGCCATCTCTGCCCGGCAGCTTGTTGTCATTGGACGCGTTACGCAAACGAATTTAATAGGTTGTTGCGTGCAATTTTATTGCCGGATGTGTCGTTCAAGCACCCATCAGCAAGAACCGCCTTGTGGCCCGGCGGTGAAGAAGACCAATGCGGCAGTTGACTATTGGGCGAAGGAACTGGCGCCAAGCACTCAATTGCGGAGATGGTCCGGGATACGACCGAGCCCGTTGGGAGGTATTTCACAGCCGATATTCCACGGGAATCCGGGAGCATCCCGACGTCTATCGATTGCACCACCTGGCGCTGAAAAGTCTCGTCACACTTGCTCACGGAGCGAACGACGCGATCCACAACGATACCGTCGTACTCGGGGAAATCTTGCTGGCGCATCGATAAAAGCCGCCTGTCGATAGCGCGAGTGTTTCCGGCGACTGGCGTGGATGTCGGTGGCGGCCACTCGATATGAGTTGTGCCGGTCGCGCAACTGGCTCGTTCGAAACTTTCGCCGCGGCGATAGACGAAGTATCTGCTGCCAACTGCGCCAAGCGTCGTGAGGAGGTCGCCCTCGCTCTTTTCTTTGAACGACATGGTTTGTCCTGTCACGCTGCGTATCAACGCTGCGCGGGCTTGAGCGAGTTCAGGCCACGACAACTGACGCTGTGCAGCACGGAGCGTTTGGAATTACCAAAGCTTACAGAGCGACCAGCATTTAGCAAACGAATTTGATTGACATTTGAGCGCAACGTTTATGCTATTCTTCAATGGACATTGAACTCGCCCGTACGTTCTTGGAAATAGTTTCAACGGGAAGTTTTATTCGCGCCGCTGAACGCTTGAATGTTGCCCAGACCACCGTCAGCGCGCGTATTCGCAACCTCGAGCAGCTGCTTGGCCGACCGCTCTTCGTTCGGAATAAGAGCGGAGCGTCTCTCACGCCGGCTGGCGAGCAGTTTCTGCGCCACGCACCGGCGTTCGTCCAGTTGTGGCAACGCACTCGTCAACAGGTCGCCGTGCCGGCAGGCCACCGAGCGGTGCTAACGATAGGCAGCGAAGTCACGCTTGCGCAACCACTCCTGCTGAACTGGGTCAGATGGATTCGTCATTGCCTTCCCGATATCGCGCTTCGCGTACATGTCGACGTGCCGCAGGACCTGATTAATCAGGTCGCTTCGGGGCTGGTTGATGTTGCGATCATGTATGCGCCCCAACATCGCCCCGGCCTCAAAATCGATCTCCTTATGGAAGAGAAGCTGGTGCTTGTGACAACCTATCGCGGAGCGGAGCGCCTCGAGGCGACGAACTACGTTTATATGGACTGGGGGCCGGATTTCGTGCTGCACCACGACATGAATTTCCCGGATGTCACACCCGACCTCTCGTTCGATCTCGGTCCCCTGGCGCTCAGCTATGTTCTTGCGAGCGGCGGCTCCGGATATTTCAGGATGAGCGCGGTGGAGCCGTATATTGCGGCGGGGCAGCTCCACCTAGTGCCCGAAATGCCGCAATTTTCCTACCCGGTTTACGCAGTGAGGTCTGCTAATGCTGACGAGAGCGTTGTTGGCCCCGCCCTGGTGGGGCTACGCGCCATCTGCGAGGGCAACATGGAGGCCTAAACGGCCTCTTCGGTCGATGGAAACAGAAGATCGACTGTGGTTCCGGTTCCTCGCTTACTGGCGATGCGTAGATGGCCGCCAACCAACTGTACAGTCGCGTATACCTGTGACAATCCCATTCCGGTGCCGTTTTCGCCCTTGGTCGTGAAGAATGGGTCCAGCACCTTTTGCAGAGTTTCCGACGGCATGCCGCAGCCGCGATCCTGAACGCGAAGGCGTGCATAGGTTTTCGGCGCCGGCTGGCCGGGCGCAGTATCCGCCTCGACAAGCCGCTCCGTTGCGATACAAATCTCACCGCCGCTTGGCATGGAATCGCGAGCGTTGAGGACAAGATTAAGGACGGCGGCGTCGAACAACGTCGGATCGACGAGACAACTCGGGATGTCGGAACCAAGTTCGAGCCTGACGCGGACGTGAGCGCCCGCGCCATATCTGAGGAAAGGCTCGAAAGAACGGACGAGCTCGTTCAAATCGCGCGCCTGGAGGTCGGGTTTCCTATCGCTTGCAAAGGCGAGCAACTGAGACGTCAGTTCGACGCCTCGATTGCCGGCTTCCCGCGTCGCGCCGATATCCGCGCGCACGCTTTCCGGCTGATCGGCCCTTCTTTCGGCCAGCCTCAAGCCGGATTCGATGACCGTCAGAAGGTTTCTGAAATCATGGGCAATACCGCCGGTCATCTCTCCCAGGATCGCAAGCCGATTTAGCGCGCGCTCGCGCTGTTGGGCCGCCTGTTCGCGGCCACCGCGCTCCGCCTGCGATTGCACCAAAATCTCATTCGAAAACGCCATCTCCGCCATGGCCATCCACCTCCTTGTTCACCGACGGCCGTCAGAAAACTCCGGCCGTCCGCATCGCTTTTTCCTATTCATTGTCAGCCAGACAACTGCCCAACCTGTCGGGCTCTCTAAACCTGGCGGACTATCCGCTTCGCCATTATTTCTTCGACAGTCGGGAACGCCTCGAGAGCCTCATCCGGGAGGCCGCGGCTTGCAGTGACCGGCTCCATCCAGCCGCCATGGGATTCTGGTTTGCCGACGATGATGCGACCGACCATTCCAGCGTGCTCGTGGGGAATGCAATAGTAGTCATAGACCCCTTGCTTGGTGAAGATAACTGAGAAGCTCTCGTCAGGCAGGAGATAGTCTGAAGCCCAGGATTTTGCCGCTTCAGGAATGCGGAGCGGTCTTCCGAAGTTTGCCGGATGATAGGCGGTGGTCGTATGGGAATTGCCGGGGTTGAGGTTGATCCAGCGGACCGTCTGACCGGGCTTGATCAGAACACCAATCGGATCGAACCAGACATGCGAGCCATCGGCGCGCCCCTGCATCCTAATTTCCACCACCTCTTGTGCCCACACATCTCGCCCGGACAAGGAAATGGCCGCGATGAGGCCACCGCCCCAGCCGAGCATGTGTCGTCGCGCGATAGTCATTTGGCGACGCTCGCTTCGTCGGCCGCTGTGACATGCCACAGCACCACATGGACATGCGGCTCTTCCACGCCCGGATGGCCGGCATTGTAATAGACGTCGACATGGTCGACGTTGCCGCCGGGCGCCGCAAGATCGGCGAATGACTTGTCCGGATTGAGATCCTTTGTCGGCAGCATATAGATCGTACTGACAAGCCTTCCGTCGTGATCATATGCGAGGAACGGACCGGCCGGCAGTGTCGCCGGATCGACGAAGAGTTGTCCCATTCCGGGCAGGAAGTCGGGCAACTTCACCAGCTTGCTGACCTGCTGATAAGGGGCGGCCGGTGGCGATTTTGCGACTTCCTGCGCCGCCATGGCACAAAGCGAGCCGGACAGTGTCAGAGCAGATACGAGGAGGAGTTTTTTCATGGCGGAAATCCTTTTTCGTTCAAACCCGCGTCGCCGAATTTCCGGCAATCGACGGGCTGCGCACGACCTGTCGCGTAGAGCCATTCAAGAGCTGATGGGAATATTAGTCCAACGAAATAAACTGGCATTTCAGTGCAGTATTTCTGCACCTTGTTTATATCCGTCGACATCATTAGAATACAGGCATTGTATGAGAAGGATTCATCTAATCGCCGGTCATTAGCCGGAGGTAGACTGAGCGCGCGATGGTAAATTCAACTGCGATCTCAGATTTTTGACTTCTCGCTTGATTTCAAATTATTTCTCCCCATGTTTTAGCCATCATGAATACTTTCATGCATCGGCGAGAGCCAGGACGCCTTAAAGCAGGCCTCTAACCCGGGCGCGAACTCCACTGACTTCGCGTCCGGGTCCGCAAGCACCGCAATTCAATGTGACACCGCTGCAGACGGAGTGCGAAGCTAAACGCACTTTGCACACTTGCGCGGCGTTTGGCTTAGAGGCGACCACGATGATTTTCAAACACCTGTCAGAAAAAGACGTTACACTTGACCTTGTGACAAAGGGAAAGCTCTCGGCGCTGTCCAAGATAGCGGTCAGGATTGCGCGACGAGCTGGGGTCGATGATCAGGTCGTCCTTCGGCGCCTTTGGAAGCGTGAAAGTGGCGGTGCAACAGGGATTGGCCGTGGCATCGCCGTCCCGCATGCCCTGTTCCCGTCGATCTCGTGTCCTGTTGCGTCGTTCACGCGATTAGCCGCTCCTATTAATTTCGGCAGCCCCGACGGCGATCCCGTCGATCTTGTTTTCACGCTGCTCTGGCCCCGATCTGCCACTGCCACCTTCCTGCCCGCGCTCGCCCAACTGTGCCGATTGGTTCGGGCGCCTCAGATCCACGAGGGACTCCGACTGG
Organism: Rhizobium sp. SEMIA 4085; assembly: GCF_013004495.1. Taxonomy (NCBI): domain Bacteria; kingdom Pseudomonadati; phylum Pseudomonadota; class Alphaproteobacteria; order Hyphomicrobiales; family Rhizobiaceae; genus Rhizobium; species Rhizobium sp. SEMIA 4085. The sequence goes on along the minus strand of NZ_JABEPH010000369.1, from coordinate 501 downwards.
CACAGTCCTCTGACGAGGTGATGGCAATCCTTGACAATGACATTAAGGCAACGACCGAGCTCCCAATCTCGGACCGAGCCGCTGCCTTGGTGTCGCCCAGGTGAGCGAAAAAGGACGCGTAAGAAAAATGAAGGAATACAGCAAAAAACCACGAAAACCGTCAATCGTGATAGGAAAAACGGATCAAGAGCGATTGAACAACCTTGCCCTCGTCGCGGCCGAGCGCTTTCCCGAGATTTCCGATGGACTTTTGCTCGAGCTCGAACGCGCACGTGTGGTAGCCGACGTCTCGGTGCCTCGAAACGTCGTGCGCATGGGATCGACGGTAGAGTATGAGACGGATACCGGCGATGCGCGAAGGGTGACGCTTGTTTTCCCGAGAGACGCCGATATCTCTGAAGGAAAGATATCTATCCTCACTCCCATTGGGACTGCCCTTCTCGGCTTGGCCGCCGGTCAGGCGATGAACTGGGCCGCACGAGATGGCCGGCAGCACAAGTT